>JAZSKL010000016.1:0-2674 GCA_045534855.1 Acutalibacteraceae bacterium | reverse complement strand
TATTTACTGATGTTTTTTCTTCGGACACGATACCGAAATTTGTTGCAGAAGGTAGCGTAAAAATGCCTTTTGGCGGTTTTTATGTTGTTATTGTTGCTTTTTTAATGGCATTGTTAAATACTGTTTTGCCGTATATTTTTTATACCAACGGACTCAAAAAGGTATCCGCCGGCAGTGCTCCAATAATTGCTACAGTTGAACCGGTGGTTGCGACATTTGTAGGTTTATTCGTATTTAGTGAAAATATTTCTTATACAGGAATTTTGGGTATTGTTTTGGTTTTAGGCTCGGTAGTGATTCTTAATTTTGGAGTTGGAAGCAATGAAAATTAAGGCTTATGCAAAAATAAATTTAACGCTTGATATATGCGGCAAACGAGCAGACGGTTATCATCTGCTTGATTCTGTTATGCAGTCGATTTCGTTATACGATCTGATTACTTTGGAAAAATCGGATAAAATAACTGTTACTTCATCCATTTCTTCGCTTTCGGGAGAAGAGAATATAGCCTATAAAGCCGCAAAGCAGTTTTTTGATGCTGTAAAAATAAATTCCGGTGCTGAAATATTTATAAAGAAAAATATACCGTATCCTGCGGGACTTGGCGGCGGAAGTGCTGATGCGGCTGCTGTGATTTGCGGATTGAATAAGCTGTATAATACTTCTTTAAGTAATGATGAATTATGTGAAATTGGATTAAAGGTAGGAGCAGATGTACCTTTTTGTATTGTTGGAGGTACAGCGAGGGTAGAGGGTATAGGTGAGATTATAACTCCGCTTAAACCAATTCCTAAAATGTATTTCTTACTTGCTAAAAACGGAGAAAAGGCATCTACCAAGGAAATGTATTATCTGCTTGATAATGCTGAAATTACGCCTGAATATAAAACCGCTTTTGCTGTAGATGCAATTTGTAACAGCGATATTAACGGAATTTTTCATAATATAAGTAATTCTTTTGCATCTGTTTGCGGTCTTTATAATATAGATGAATTATTGAAAGGTACTTCTCCGCTGTGTGTCTCACTTTCGGGAAGCGGACCAACTGTTTTTGCTGTATATTCAGATAAACAATCAACCGATAATGCTAAAAAGCTTCTTGAATGTAAGGGGATAGAATGCTTTATCGCCAATAGCGTTGATTGTGCAATGTTATTTGAATAAATTTTAATTTTTTGGACAATGCTCCTTTTGTAAAACTTTAAAAAAAGGAGTATTTTATGAAAATTAAAAGAAAAAATATTGAATTGGCAGTAATATTAGGACTTGTTTGTTCTATTTTATTGAGTTTTTCGCATTTTGATGCGGCTTGTGATGATTTGAGGAATAATGTATTCAGGCTTCATATTCTTGCAAACAGTGATTCTGAAGTTGATCAGTCGGTAAAACTTTTGGTTAGGGATGCTGTAATAAACGAGGCGGGTAGTTTATTTGACGGTAAAACCGAGCTACAAGATGCTTTACTTACAGCCGAAGAAAATATAAGCCTGTTCGCCGAAATAGCCAATAAGGTTTTGTATGAAAACGGATTTGATTATACGGCTAAAGTAAAGATAGGTGAAAGCTTCTTTGAAAACCGCGAGTATGAAGATTTTACATTGCCGGCAGGAGTTTATCAATCTTTGATAATAGAACTTGGCAAAGCCGAAGGTAAAAATTGGTGGTGTGTTATTTTTCCGTCAATTTGTGTATCTGCCGCTTCTAAAGCTGAATTAAGTGATAGTACATCTAATGTCAGCAGTAATATAGCGAAAAGCCCGAAAAGGTATAAAGTAAGGTTTAAAGCAATAGAATTTTACGAGGAAATTAAGCGTATTTTCTCATAAAATAAAAATAATTGCAAAAAAACGTAAATATTTTAAAAAATTACTTGCTTTTTTATTTCTTTTGTGTTAATATCATATGGTGATAAGATTTAGAAAGAGGTGACAATGATGAAAGAAGGACTCCATCCTCAGTATGAGAAGGTAACTATCAAGTGTGCTTGTGGTGCTGAGTTTGAGACACGTTCCACCAAAAAGGACATTCGTTTGGATATTTGTTCAAAATGTCATCCGTTTTTTACAGGTAAACAGAAATTGGTTGATACCGGCGGTCGTGTTGACAGATTTAAAAAGCGTTTCGGTATGGAAAAATAATTATAAGCTTTATCACGGCTGTCTTTCGAGGCAGTCGTGTTTTTCTTAACAGGTGAAATTATGGAAAATTATTTAACGCTGACAAGTAGCTCGGAGGGCTATTATGAAGAAAAGCGCTCTCGTTTTATTTCGGCTGTAATTCCTTGCTGTAGTGAGGAAAAGGTATGCGAAATAATGGCGGAGATTAAAAGTAAATATTGGGATGCAAGGCATAACGTGTATGCATTTATTCTTCGTGACGGTACTGCGCGCTTTTCTGATGACGGCGAACCTCACGGTACGGCAGGTAAGCCTGTATTTGATGTGCTTATGGGTAGCGGATTGCAGGATGTTCTTGTGGTTGTAACTCGCTATTTTGGCGGTGTGCTTCTTGGAACAGGCGGTCTTGTAAGGGCTTATTCTTCCGCCGCGCGCGATGCAATTGATAATGCGCAAGCTGTGGAAATGTGTCAGTGTGTAACATATACAATTGCGTGTCCGTATCCTGACCATCAACGGCTTGAAAGATTGATTGAAGATTGCTTTGGAAGTATTGA
>JAZSKL010000321.1:0-1864 GCA_045534855.1 Acutalibacteraceae bacterium | reverse complement strand
GATAAAATGCCGTACCATTTTTATGCAATGCTTTCCAGAATGAAAAATATTTACCGCTGGGGGCTTATGAGAAATACCAAAAACGAAAATTTAAGCGAACACTCTTTGGAGGTTGCAATTATAGCCCACGCGCTTTGTGTTATCAAAAACCGCAGACTCGGCGGTAATATTGATGCAAATGCGGTAGCGGCGGCTGCTGTTTTTCACGATACAAGCGAGATAATTACAGGCGATATGCCTACCCCTATAAAATATTATAACAACGAAATCAAATCGGCATACAAGCAAATTGAAAATGTTGCCTGCGAACAGCTTTTAAACCTGTTACCCGAGGATTTACGCGCTGATTATGAGCCGTTTTACTATCCTGATGATGAAACAAAGCGCATAATTAAGGCGGCTGATAAGATTTCGGCGCTTATAAAATGCACCGAGGAGCTTAATATGGGCAACCGCGAGTTTTCTGCGGCGCTTAATTCAACCAGAAAATCCATTGAGGAAATGAATTTGCCCGAGGCTGATATTTTTATGGAAGAATTTATGGAAAGCTTTTCTCTGACCCTTGATGAGCAAAAATAAAGGAGAATTTATGACAAGGATATATCTTGTTCGCCATTGCGAGGCGATGGGAAACGTAAAACGCCTTTTTCAGGGCACAAGCGATTTTGATATAAGCGAAACAGGCGCAAAACAGCTTGAGTTTTTAACCGAAAGATTCAAGGATGTTCGGCTTGATAAAATATATACAAGCCCGCTTATAAGAACCGTTAAAACCGCAAAAGCGATAGCGGGCAAACGCAAAATTCCCGTAATTAAGTTTGATGGGCTTATTGAAATAAACGGCGGAATTTTAGAGAGCAGACCCTTTTCGGAAAGCTTTGCCGAGTATCCCGACCTTGCGGATAAATGGGTTAATGCTCCGCATAAATTCGCCCCCGAAAACGGCGAGCCGATGTGGGAGGCTTATGAGCGTATCTGGAATACCGTTAAAACGCTTGCCGAGGAAAACAAAGGAAAAACAATTGCCGCCGCAACACACGGCGGTGTTACCCGATGTCTTCTCTGCCGTCTTATAAAGGGTAATATAGAAAAGCTGAAGGATATGGGATGGACCGAAAATACTGCGGTTACTCTTATTGAGGTTGATGATAACGCGAACGTAAGGCTCGTTTATCATAACGACCACAGCCATTTGCCCGAGGAGTTTTTACCAAAGCGTAACAGTATATCAAGCTATACAGGGTCGGTGAAAGAATGATTATTATGTCGGTGGATTTAGGAAAAGCAAGAACAGGAATTGCTGTGAGCGACAGTATGGAGAGCTTTGCTTTTCCAAAAGAGGTTATAACCGAGTACAACAGCGAAAGATTGGTTCAAAGGGTAGCCGATGCGGCAAGGAAATACGGTGCAGAGCTTATTGTTGCGGGACTGCCTAAAAATATGGATGGCTCGCAGGGCTCACGTGCCGAGGAATGCAGAGAGCTTGCTAAAAAAATAGAAGATTTGAGCGGAATAAAGACCGAGCTTTGGGACGAGCGTTGCACAACCGTTGCGGCGTACACTGCCCTTGATGCTTCGGGTACATACGGCAAAAAACGCAAGCAGGCTGTTGATGCCGTTGCCGCAACCATTATTCTGGAAGGGTATTTAGCTTTCAGGAAAAATAAAAATACACTATAAAATAAATTGGTGTTCCTTACCCAAAACGCCCGAAGGGCATATCGCATCAAAGATATATCGCACGCAATCGCGTATATCGCAAATTTCGTAGAAATTTATATCGCCTTATTGTAGGGGCGGCTATCAGCCGCCCGTTTGATTTTGCGATAGTTTGATTTTTTCGGGATGGGAAACCCATCAAGTC
>JAZSKL010000160.1:0-2161 GCA_045534855.1 Acutalibacteraceae bacterium | reverse complement strand
CGCCTTCAACGTAGGGAGCGCCTACCTTCAAAGCCTTATCGTTTACAGCTACTACCTTATCAAAGGTTACTTCTTCGTCAGCCTGAGCGTTAAGCTTCTCGATGTAAATAACATCACCGTTCTGAACACGGTACTGCTTACCGCCTGTTTCGATAATTGCGTACATTTTTTGACACCTACCTGATATTTACAGTCTCGCTACTCGGGGGCGTACACCCAAAATTTAAGGCATAACTTTAAAAGCCCACAGTATGCGGCTAGAGTATTCTACCATAACACCCTTACTTTGTCAAGAGTTTTTTTATCTGTGAATTTTGCCTTGCAAATATATGTGTATATGTTATAATTAGGTTAATATCATATATTTTATTAGGGGGATGAATTTATGTCACAGCCTTTAGGTCAGCCCGCTCCGAATAACGGGCAGCCGTTTATTCAAAATGTGAATACCACACAAGCAACTCCGCAAACGAACACCGAACAAACCGCCAAAAGCGGAACCAATTTCAATTTTTCAAGTTATTATCAGGATATCATCAATCGCGGTATGAATAACCTTGATCTGGTAAACTTTGCGTATTTTCTTTACAAGTATAATTATGTAGATTCCGCATTTGATAAAAAAGACCCCGAATGGCTCGGCTTTAAGCAGCGTATCAACTTCTGTAATATGGCAATGCTTAAATCAACCACCCCATCCATGAACCGTTCCAGACTCGAACAGCAATACTCGGTTGATATATTCAATAATAACTCTTATTTCACATTCTGGTACAAAGACGGGCAAAAGGCAATGGATCGCAAGTGCAACATCTGTAAAGGCGAATGCTCTGCAAGCTATGAATTTTGTCCTTATGCCTATGCTTACTCGGTAATCGAATGTTCAAAATCGCTGAACATTAAGCCCGAGCAGATGTTTGATACCATTTTAGGCCATCAAAAGATATTCTTTGCAGGCTCGGATGTTAAAAAACTCACCATTCAAATAGACCCTGAAGATATTAAGGGCATAAACTCAAAAAGCGCACACGCCGCTTATATATTACTTGCTACAAGAGCTATTTCTATAAGAGGCATTGCAGACGGTAAAGCAGAATACACCTATTTACCCCTTTGCCGCTATGATGACCGCGACTCCTTTATAAACCGTTATATCACTTTTTGGAAAACAGGTTCCGGTATTTATGATACCGTTTCCATTACTGATAAATCCGACTTTTTGCATGTAAAAAGAGACGGCTGTCGCGGATGCGGATTTGATCAGTGTCCCGATAAGCTTGCGGCTTACTTTGTTTACCTTGCAAACAAATACGGCTGTAATGTTTTAGACCTCGCTTATTATATCGCAAAGAATACCACCTACGCAGGAATAACCGTAGGTCAAAACTATCAATTTATAAAATATATCGACCATATTAAAACTTCCTCCTTAAAGGAAGCAGATAAAGCCGAATTTATCAAGCTTATACACTATATAGTTTCAAGAAAGAAGAACAGCCTTATACCGTTCTTGCCGTTTAACATAGCAGTTTATACCAATGATATATCACCGGCAAACGACCTTATCGATGACTTCTATAATGCGCTTTGGTACTTTGATTATTACGGATGCGGCTGTGACAACACCTACACCAAGTCATTACATATGTCCTCAACCTCGTTTACCGAGCTTTTAAACGAATACACCAAAGCGCCGAAAGGAACATCCTTTACGCTTTATGATGTAGAGTTACTTTGCGAAAACAGGGAGTTCAAAGCCGGTTACCATAAACTGCTTAAAATAATGGAAGATAAGAAGAACAGCAATATGACCGTTATTTGCGGTGAAAAGGAATCGGTTTATAAATTCTTTGCCGATTTCCCCGAATTTAAAAAGAAAATATTTACAAGAGAATTTGAGCTTTATGACATTTCGCCTGAAACAGCCTTTGAAAAGCTTGAGGAAAAGCTTCTCACTACATTTATTATTCCCGATGATGTTCGCAACCGACTTGAGCGCTATGTAAATACCGCTTATCCGTCTTCGGCACTTCGCAGTATGGAGTTTGTTAACGACCTTTATGAAAAGATTGTTTTCAACCACTTTAACTATGATGTAAACGCAGGAAATGTGCTTGCAGCAGATGACCTACCCTACATTAAACCGCCGAGAACCGAAACC
>JAZSKL010000142.1:0-3097 GCA_045534855.1 Acutalibacteraceae bacterium | reverse complement strand
CCTTATCAAACCCTATTTTTCTCATATTTTCAAGGTATTTTTTTGTTAATTCCTCGGCATATTCTTTCCTGTATTTTTCTATAAGCAATTTATCCTCGGTTACGAATTTTCCGTTGGTGCGTTCTGTATAAATAAGTCCCATTTCCTCAAGGGCTGAAAGCGCCCTCTGCATAGTATTGGGGTTAACCTTTAATTTCATAGCCAATTCCCTTACCGAAAGCAACCGCTCTCCACTCTCTATATTTCCCGAAATTATATCTATTTTAAGCTCTTCTATAATTTGTATGTAAATCGGCACATTGTTATCGAACTGCATTCTCTCACCACACTGCTGTATTACTTGGTTAATACAATGATACAATAAAAATATGAGGTTGTCAAGGGGGAATTAATTGAGGATATGAATTGATGAAAATAAATCAAGGCGAAGCCTTGTAATTGATTGTATCACAGTCTCTCTAATATATCAATTATGCATCGCCTTGTGGCGATATGATGTTATGCCCTGCATAATGATGCTGCTCGTTCCACTCGCAATGATGCGATGTTTGCCTTAAACATTAGCAAAGCGACATCATTTCCGAAGGAAACATCATTGGCAAAGCCAACATCATTTGCCAAAGGCAAACATCATTCAAAAAACGCACCTTTGTCTATAGACAAAAGTGCGTTTTTTGTTGCGAAAGAGCGACTAAAAGTAGTATATGTGGGGTAAGAAAGACTAAAAGTACACTTTAACACATAAAATCAGCGTATGAAATGATAGCAACCTCACAATTTTCACTAAAAATCAATGATTGTATTTCCAGAACATCTTCTTTATCGCATCCAAAATATATTTGCTCTTTTTCAGGCGATTGAATGAAATAATTAACAGTAGACGAAATTGATTTTAAACATTCATTCTTGTTGAATTGAATTTTTCCCCAAGAACCGCAATATACTACTGTATTATCTGAATTTACAAAACGATCGCCAACTATATCAGAACCGCTGTCAAATTCAAGTTCATTTTCATAAACGATAATAAATACTTTTTTCATCCTACCCCTCCAGCAGTTTTCCTTTCAGCGTTTTACAACTTGAAATAAGCATTCTCCTAATACGACCGCAAAGGTTTCTATGACTTTTATAGGTATCTTCGTCTATTACTTTTGTATTATATAACAGCTTTAGCCACCCCTCAGTTTCGCTGCTTTCCTTGAGGGCTATCTCAAATTTCGAGAGCATATCCGCTTTACTTTGTCCGTAATTGGCTTCGCGAATATTGGCATAAACACTGCTTGAACTTTTGCGAAGCTGGAATAGAGTGTTGGAATGTGCTTTTATATTTTGACAAAGCACTTCGACATCAGTTGCAAGCTGTTCTGCATAGGTCAACAAGTAATTTCTTGCCATATAAACACTCCTTTCAAACGTATTATATCACGCTTTCGCAAATAAATCAAGGCGTAAGCCTTGTATATCATCCGCAACTTGTTGCGGTATATCACCAATGCGTAGCATTGTATATCATCAAGCCGCAGGAGGATACACGCTGACGCGTGATGATATACAGCCCAAAGGGGCTGATGATATGCACCGCACTTCGCGCGGTGATGATATGCCAAGCCTGCGGCTTGGATAAAAAAAGAAGTAACTTTTGGTAGACAAAAGTTACTTCTTTTTTGGCCCGCCCGAAGGGATTCGAACCCCTGATCTTCAGAATCGGAATCTGCTGCGTTATCCAACTGCGCCACGGACGGAGATTTATGGCCGCCCGATGTCCCGGCGGGCGGCCATTCTCTGATACCTATTTATCATAACCGTTAGGATTATTATTTTGCCAACGCCATGAGTCCTCACACATCTCATCAATGCCCCTCAACGCTTTCCAACCAAGCAGGTTCAATGCCTTGGAAGCATCGGCGTAAACCTCATCCGGATCACCCGGACGGCGGGGATCGATAACATAAGGTACTTCAACTCCCGATGCCTTAACAAAAGCATCACGAAGCTGTAAAACGCTTGTACCGTTTCCTGTACCGAGGTTAATTTCCTCACAGCCCTTATTTTTAAGCGCCCAATCAACGGCTTTTACGTGACCGTCTGCAAGGTCAACAACGTGGATATAATCACGAACGCCGGTGCCGTCAACCGTGTTATAGTCATTACCAAACACGTGAAGCTTTTCAAGCTTACCAACAGCAACCTGAGCGATATAAGGCATAAGATTGTTTGGAATACCCTTGCGGTCCTCACCGATAATACCGCTCTTATGAGCGCCTATCGGGTTAAAGTAACGAAGAATTGCAATCGACCAATCCTTATCAGCAACAAAAAGATCACGCAAAATTTCTTCTATAAACAATTTTGTTCTGCCGTAGGGGTTAATTGCGCCCAAAGGCATACCCTCTTTAAGCGGCATCTCCTTTGCTACACCGTAAACGGTAGCAGAGGAAGAGAATACTATCTTCTTAACATTAAACTCGGTCATAACCTCGATTAAGGTAAGAGTACTCTCAAGGTTGTTTGTATAATACATAATAGGCTCACGAACCGACTCACCAACAGCTTTAAGACCTGCAAAGTGAATTACTGCCTCAATATTATTATCGGTAAATATTTTACAAAGTGCTTCGCGGTCGCGAACGTCATTCTCATAGAAGCGAACCGACTTGCCTGTAATTTTTTCAACGCGGTTAAGCGACTCATTACTGCTGTTATCAAGATTATCTATTACAACTACATCATACCCTGCATTAAGCATTTCTATACATGTATGACTTCCGATATATCCTGCACCGCCGGTAAACAAAAATGCCATAAAACACAATCCCCCTAATACAAACATTATTACACTATTATATTTATATTAACCTAAATATACCAATTTGTCAAGAATTTATAGGTTTTTTGAAGCTATTTTCCGCAATATTTAGTAGTTTATATAAAATATCACCACTACAAAAGCTATTTATGGACATTTTCATTGTTAAAGCTTCAAATTTTTCAAAAGCTTTCTATTTACAAGAGCGGTTTTAATTGGTATAATAGGTACAAATAGTATTATTACATAATTATTCGGAGTATAATTTAATGAATTACTTTATAAATC
>JAZSKL010000215.1:0-3463 GCA_045534855.1 Acutalibacteraceae bacterium | reverse complement strand
TATTCGTTTACGATTTTGACCGTTTTGATGAAAACGATATACTGCCGATGTTTGCAAAATATCAGATTACAACCTTCTGTGCTCCGCCTACAATGCTTCGTATGCTTATACGCGGTAATTTATCCAAGTTTGATTTATCTTCCATTCACCATATGACTACAGCCGGCGAAGCGCTTAATCCTGAAGTGTTTAAGCAGTTCAAGGCGGCTACCGGTCTTGAGATTATGGAGGGCTTTGGTCAGACCGAAACCACCCTTACAATAGCAAACCTTTACGGTACAACACCCAAGATAGGCGCTATGGGTAAGGCTTCTCCGCAGTATGATGTTGATATTGTTGACCCCGATGGTAATTCGGTTGCTACGGGTGAGGTCGGCGAAATCGTAATCCGCACTAAAGACAGCACACCCTGCGGTCTCTTTAAAGAATACTACCTCGATGAAGAAAAAACCAACGATGCCTGGTATGACGGTATGTATCATACAGGCGATACCGCTTGGCGTGATGAGGACGGTTATTTCTGGTATGTAAGCCGTATTGATGATGTTATCAAGTCTTCAGGCTATCGTATAGGACCGTTTGAGATTGAAAGCGTAATTATGGAGCTTCCGTATGTTGTGGAATGCGGTGTTTCTGCAGTTCCCGATGAAATCCGCGGTCAGGTTGTAAAGGCAAGTATAGTGCTTACCGAAGGCACCGAGGGTACCGAGGAGCTTAAGCGTGAAATCCAGAGCTATGTTAAATCACATACCGCTCCGTATAAATATCCGCGTGTTGTTGTTTTCCGCGACTCGTTGCCGAAAACTATAAGCGGAAAGATTCAGCGAAATAAACTTTAATATTGACAAAAAACCCTATAGTATGATATAATATTTGAGTGAATAAAGACTTTGACGAAGAGGACACGGATACCCTTCAGTTAAGAGAGACGGCGTTTGGTGCGAGCCGTTCTGAAAAATCCTTGTTTGTAGCTTCCGAGTCGGAAGGAAGAAAGAGCATAGCTTTAGTAGAACCTTCCCGTAACTGCTGCGTAAATGCATACGGCTTGTTGGAGCCTGAGTGGTGCGGTTTTGCCCGTGCAATTTGAGTGGTACCGCGGGGTATAAGCGAATAACTTATAGCTCGTCTCAAAGAATTATATCTTTGGGGCGGGCTTTTTAATTGGGTCCACCCATTAGGAGGATTATTTATTATGAGTACAGCAACAGGTCTTGAATTTAAAATTCAGGAAATGGCACAGCGTATTAAAACATTGCGTGAAATCGTTGGGCATACACCTGCTGAAATGGCACTTAAAACAGGTGTTTCCGAGGAGGAATACCTTTATTGTGAAGCAGGCGAGCGAGACCTTAACTTTGCCTTTTTATATCGTTGTGCATTGGCGCTTAATGTCGATGTTACCGATATTATTGAGGGTAGAAGCCCACGTCTTGCAGGTTATACCGTAACCCGTAAGGGAGAGGGTCAGGAAATTCAAAAGGCGCACGGTATGACCTATTTTAACCTTGCATCATCCTTTAAAAACCGTATTGCCGAGCCGCTTTATGTTATTTCTGATTATAATGAAGCGGCACAGAATGCCGATATTGAGCTTACTACCCATGAGGGTCAGGAATGTGATATTGTTATTAAGGGTACACTCAAGGTTCAGGTTGGCGACCATATTGAGTTCTTGCGTGAGGGTGACAGTATCTATTACGATTCCTCTACCCCCCACGGTATGATTGCGGCAGAAAATGATAACTGTATTTTCTATGCTATCGTATTGAATCCGTCAAGTGAGCCGATACAAAAGCTTATTCATGCAGGCTCGCGTGAGTTTGTTGCTCCGCCTAAAAAGAAGGTTGCTAAGTCAGCAGAACGCGTTTGGGAAAATTATGTTATTCCTGTTGAGGATGATAGCGGCACATTAAAAGAAATATCCTTTAAAAATGAGGATAGCTTCAACTTTGCGTTTGATGTTATAGATGCTTTAGGCCGTAAAAAGCCCGAAAAGCTGGCGCTTTTACATATTGATAAAAACAAAACAGAGCGCCGTTTCACCTTTGCCGATATAAAGCGTGCATCTTCGCAAACTGCTAACTATTTTAAATCGCTCGGCATTAAAAAGGGCGATAAGGTTATGCTTATCTTAAAGCGTCATTATCAGTTCTGGTTCTGTATGCTGGCTCTTCATAAAATCGGTGCAGTTGCAATTCCTGCTACAAATCAGCTCAAGGAACACGATTTGACATATCGTTTTAACAAAGCAGGTGTTAAGATGATAATTTCCACCGCTGATGACGGTGTTCCCGAGCAGGTAGAGCTTGCGGCAGAAAAATGTCCTACACTTGAAACCAAGCTTATTATCGGAGCTGACCGTGAGGGTTGGCGTAATTTCGATGATGAATATTACCTATATACCGGTAAATTTGACCGTACCGATGATTCACCGTGCGGCGATGATTTAATGCTGATGTACTTTACATCGGGCACTACAGGCAATCCAAAAATTGCAATGCATAACTACAAATATCCGCTCGGTCATTTTATTACCGCAAAGTATTGGCATTGTGTAAATCCCGATGGATTACATCTTTCTATTTCCGATACAGGCTGGGCAAAGGCAGCGTGGGGTAAAATTTACGGTCAGTGGCTGTGTGAAGCAGGTCTTTTTGCTTATGACTTTGACCGTTTTGATGCTAACGATATTCTTCCGATGTTTGCAAAATATCAGATTACAACCTTCTGCGCTCCGCCTACAATGCTTCGTATGATGATTAAGCAGGATTTATCCAAGTTTGATTTAAGCACCATTGAGCATATGACAACTGCGGGTGAAGCGCTCAACCCTGAAGTATTCCGTCAGTTTGAAAAGGCTACAGGTCTTCAGATTATGGAAGGCTTCGGTCAGACCGAAACTACGGTAGCGCTTGCAAACCTTGCCGGCACTAAAACACGCGTAGGCTCTATGGGTAAGCCTGTACCGCTTTATGATATTCGTCTTGTTGATGCCGATGACAAGCCTGTTCCTGTAGGTGAGGTTGGCGAAATCGTTATCAATATTGAAAACGGCTCGCCTTGCGGACTCTTTACAGGGTATTATGAGGACGAAGAAAAAACCGCCGAATGCAGAAAAGCAGGTCTTTATCATACGGGCGATACCGCTTGGCGCGATGAGGACGGTTATTTCTGGTATGTTGGTCGAGTTGATGATGTTATCAAGTCATCTGGCTACCGTATAGGACCGTTTGAAATTGAAAATGTTATTATGGAGCTTCCTTATGTACTTGAATGCGGTGTTTCTGCTATGCCCGATGAGGTTCGCGGTCAGATTGTAAAGGCAAGCATAGTATTGGTTTCCGGTACAGAGGGTACAGAGGAATTAAAGCGCGAAATTCAACAGTATGTAAAAGAAAATACCGCGCCGTACAAATATCCGCGCGTTGTAGTTTTCCGTGATGAACTGCCGAAAACTGCAAGC
>JAZSKL010000042.1:0-2547 GCA_045534855.1 Acutalibacteraceae bacterium | reverse complement strand
CACACACTGGGATTACGGAAAAAGTAATGTTTGGTATTGGTGGACATATATTTTTAACCATACAACAAAACCAACCAACGATGAAATAGATTTTAGAAACAATAATTCTCTGTATTATCAGTTGTTTGATGAAACAGGATTTGAAAACATCATGAAAAGAATTTATGAAAGCATAGATAAGGTAATGGAATTTATAAATTTCCCTAAAAAACAATAAATTTTACGGCTGTTCTGAATCACAAGAACAGCCGTTTTTATAATTAAAGCTTAATAAGGAAGTTTTCTATTGAAGCATCGTTTTTGGTATCAATTTCGCAGGGTGCTTTGTTAAGAGACCAGCTCTCAATAAGTTCAACGGTTTCATTTGGTTTAACAACATTAAGCTTACCAAGGCTTTCTACCTCAATAAACTCATTATTTGTATATGTCTCAAACGAACAACCGTTATCGGGGTATTTAGCATTTGGATGCTCGGTATTGTATTGCTTGCAAAATACCTCGTTATTTAAAACATAATATACAGTTCCGCCGTTGATATCAAAACCTAATTTAAGGGGTCCTGTTGCATTGATATCCTGTTTAACGGTAACGTACTTTTTACCCCAATAAATTCTGCTGTCGCTCATATCGGTATAAGGCCATACAGAAACGGTACGATTTGCCAATAATCCGGTGTCGTTAGTATTCATAGGAATAATAACAGTTCCGCCCTTTGCAGAAACCGTAAGACCCCAGATTGCAAACTCTCTTTCAACCTTTGCGGTATTTGTAACACGCATAAATACCTGCATATTTGTATCGTCAGCATCCATCTTAATTTCAAGCTGAACGGCAGTACCGATAGCATCTATGGCATTAGGTGTAAATACAGCGCCGTTTTCTGTGAGCTCATAAACAACGCTTTCGCTGTCGGGATAATAGGTTTCGGGATAGCTTTCAGGTGAGAGCCATATACGGTGACCGCCGAAATTTTCCCACTTTTTACCCTTACCGAAAAGATTTTCATAAATCTCATCCTGCTTTGGTGCAAAAGCGCTACGGTCATCACGCATAAAATTCTGACCGTCTACATATCCAAAACGAATAATACGAGGACCAAGGTCTATAGTCACATAAGCCTCTATAATTCCGTTAGATATTGCGAGCACTTTACCATATTCTTTGTAATTTTCAATTACTGTTTGTTTAATCACTTTAAACACTCCGTTTTTAATAATTTTGTTTTATATTCCGCACCGCATTCTTGCGGTGAAAATAACGAAAGGGAATAAATATCGGTGGCTTTACATTCGGTATTAAAAACCGAAATTGAGTCATCATCCATTTTTTTAATATCGGCAGCACGTGTAACAACAGGCACTCTGCCTACACCTGAACAAATAGATTCTCCGTTATTGCTGAATCCTAATATTCTAACATAGGGTGGGATACAACGAAAAAATTTATTATCAAGACCGAGAAAAGCAGATATAACAAGTCTTCGGATTCTTGCATAAGAATAGCGTTTTGTTTTAACTGAACTGCAAAGCTCTTCAAAGCTTGTTGCCCTTTGAACAGACATAAACAGTTTATTTTCCAATCCTTCGCTGATATCGGGTAAATTTATAAAATCATCCTTTGTTTTGCTTCTTAAGGTTGATAATATAGCGGTTTCAAGGCGTGAGAAGTCAGATATAAAGCTTGTACTCAAAAAATTCCGTAATTCCATTGGCATAAAGCGCTCCGCAAAGCCGAGATCACCGTTTTTAAGCCGTTCACGAATCATCGAAGCAGAAACCGAAAGCGGATTAAATTCTTTTGAATCATGACCTGCACCAATTCGCTTAAATGTGCGGAAACTACCATTAAATCCAAGACTGCGAGCTGAAAGAATATACTCTATACCAAGTGTATCGTTAGGAGTTGATAAAACGGGGGAGGAAAGACCTAATTTTTTTGCGGCAGTTTCTCTCGCTGCAGCAAATGCAACCCCCTTATCAAGTTCTTCAGATAAAAATGAACTGAAATTATCCGATTGTAATATATCTGCGGCTTTTTGCAACTCATCAATATCACCGCATTCGCTACCGAACATTATTTCGTCACAGCCGAAATTCATAAGTTGAGAAACGCCGCCCAGAGCAAAATTCTGTGCTGTGGACATTGACCATAATACAGGAAGCTCAACAACTAAATCTGCCCCGCATTTCAAAGCCGCTTCAGCACGCTTATATTTTGGTATAACTGCAGTATCGCCGCGCTGAACAAAGTTTCCGCTTATAGCGCAAACAACTGTATTTCCGTCTGCTTTTGCGGCATCAAGTAAAGCTTTATGGCCGTTGTGTAACGGATTAAATTCAGCGATTATACCTGTAACGGACAATTTAGTATACTCCTTTCAATAAAATACTTGCAATCGTTGTAAAAATAAAGTATTATATATAAGATAATATGGTTGATACAACTGTTATTACTAATATATTACCACATTTCAGTTGCATCTTCAAGATGAAAAGGGGACTTTTAAATGAAAATTTTTGTTGTTAACGCAGGAAGCTCTTCTCTTAA
>JAZSKL010000226.1:0-2055 GCA_045534855.1 Acutalibacteraceae bacterium | reverse complement strand
GGGTACAATTATTTTCGAATGTCTCTCGGTCACACTTGTTCCAATCGTTAGTGCCATAGGCTACCGTTATAATATCGGGCGTATACGGCATTTTGATTTTTGAAAGGGAAGGGCAGAATATTTCAGCGCCGATTGCCTTGTTGTGAATTTCTGCATCAAAGAAGCCTGCTAATAATTCGGCATAGCTTTTATGCGGATAAAGCGCATCATAGCCGTGGGTAATTGAGTCGCCGTAACAAAGCATAATTTTATCTTTCTTTACAGGCGTAAGCGTTATGTTATCCGAAAGTTCAATTTCTTTCAAAACCGCCTGAACCGACCAAGGCAGAACAATACTGATTTCTTTTTCGCCGTCACCCAAAGCAAAACTATCTTCAAAATCACCAAGCTCAAACTGCATAGACGGATAATGCTTGCCTAAAACGCATTTGTCTTCAAAGTTTTTAATAACGCCTGCAATTTTACCGTTTACAAAAATGCATACGGCAAAATATGAGCGAGTAGCACCGGGGAGTATTTTAAAATTAAGCTTTAAAAAAGAGGAATTGGTTTTAAAACTCAACTTTATGCCGGAGGTTGAAAGAGTTTTTTGCATAAACTCGGTATTGCGGTAATAGTTTGTTTCGGCTTCGCAGAATCTTAAAAAATGAAAGCCCAAGTCATCCTTGAAAACCTCTTCGGCGCCGAGGGCAATGCTTTTTATTTGTTGGAAGTTTAATTTCATAGCATACACCTGATTTCACAGTGGTATATGCATTATACCATATATTTGCACGAAGTGCAACATCGTTGGAGTAAGCTACCTCCTTTTGTTGTAAACCTACACTTGAATTAAATCTCAAATCAATGTTAAATTGAAAAGTTTTAAATTTTATGATATAATCAGTTGTACAAACTTGAATTTGGCGAAAGGGTAATTTTATGAAAAAGGTTTTACATGTAATTTGTTGTGCAGTAGGTAGTGGGATGATTGGTTTCTTTGCAAATCGGTTGAATACGGTTGGAGGCATTGTGTGTTTCACACTTGGTGTTGTTTTGCTTGTCGGTTCAATAATTATAATTAGTAAAAATGATAATACGGATAACTGACAAATTCCAATTTATCGGTGAGCAGGTATGAAGAAAGTCATTGTAATCGGTTGCCCCGGAAGCGGTAAAAGTACATTTTCTAAAGCATTACATAAAATTACAAATATTCCTCTGTATCATTTGGATATGATATTCTGGAATACAACCGAAAACAACGTAAATTTGCCTCTGGAATCATAATAAAGCCACAAGGGAGACCGAAAACCAAAGGGGCAGAACTGCCACCATCCATACTAAAATCAAATAAAACATCACAAAGATAAATATTCCATAAGAGAAATGTGAGATTTTTCAAGGTATTACGAGGTGGATATTATGACTATGTTAAAAGAATGGATATACAGGAACAATGCGGTAAACTTACGGATACCGTAGAGTGCATATTTGGCTTGAAAGAAACGGTATTTATCGCACAAAACTCCAGACCTATGAAGAGTCTCGCCTCCTCATAGGTGAGTAAATCCATTTCTACAATCATCACCGCATCAAAATACAAAATATTATATAAATATACACTCGTGTTTGACAAAATATTCCGCTGCTTACGGATATAATAAAATGGACAAGTTGTTGAACGGAGTGAATTTATGAAAGAGTTAGTAAAAGTAAGTTCTTCGGGCGATACCGTAGCAAGATCGGAACAGCTTCGTGCCGCTGCGGTACATATTGTTACAGCGTTGTGTTCATTCTTGGCTTCGCGAGCCGCAATAACAGGCGGACTTATTCCATTCGGGCTATCTGTGGTGGCAGGAGTTCCCGTAATGTTAACACCGGCTGCGGCGGTTGGTGCTTTTGCGGGCTACATAATACCTGCTGTGGGTTCAGGAGCGTTCAGGTATCTTGCGGCGATGTTTGCAATTCTCTCGGTAAAGCTTCTTTTGGGAAATGACCGAAAGCTTGCAGAGCATCCGTTGTTTTTATGCATTTTATCGGTGACCTGCTGTTTGTTTACAAGCGCAGTCACCT
>JAZSKL010000235.1:0-3550 GCA_045534855.1 Acutalibacteraceae bacterium | reverse complement strand
TATATCTCATCTGGTTATATATTTTTCTCCTGTTTTGATTATTTTTATATTACCAAAATCAGTATATACTTATCTCGTAAAAAAATCAAGGGGATATATTTATGGATTATAAAAGGATATTAACAATACAGGATATTTCGTGTGTAGGTCAGTGCTCTCTTACAGTTGCATTACCTATACTTTCTGCTTGCGGTCTTGAAACCTGTGTTCTTCCGTCTGCAGTTCTTTCAACCCACACTGCAGGCTTCAGCGGTTTCACTTTCAGGGATTTAACCGATGATATGCCGCTTATTCAAGAGCATTGGCAGAAAGAGGGAATACTTTTTGACGGTATTTATACCGGTTATCTCGGCAGTCCACAACAGGTTGCATATGTAAAAAATATTTTAAGCTCAATGGGTAAAGACGATGCTGTAAAGATTGTTGATCCGGCTTTCGCCGATAACGGAAAGCTTTATTCTATCTTTGATAATGTATATGTTGATGCAATGAAAACCTTGTGTCCTTATGCTGATATATTGGTTCCTAATATCAGCGAGGCGGCATTTCTTGCTGATTATGAGTATAAAGAGGAATATGATGAAGCTTATATAAAGAGATTGCTTGATAAATTAAGCACACTTGGATGTTCTACAATAGTTCTTACAGGTGTTGGTTATACAAGTGACAAAACAGGTGTTGTTGTATATGAAAACGGTAATATGAGCTACTATGAGCACAATCGTAATCCAAAAGGCTGTCATGGTACAGGCGATGTTTACGCATCAGCCTTTGCAGGTGCTGTAATGCGCGGCAAATCAGTTTTTGATGCTGCAAAAATTGCCGCTGATTATACCTATATGTGTATTGAAAACACCAAGGATGATGCTTCGCATTGGTATGGTGTAAAATTTGAACCCGTTTTATCTGAACTTGCAAAAATGCTTTAAGTACGTAAAACCACAGTTTCGGCTGTGGTTTTTATATAATATTTTTTAATTCTTGAAAAACAATAAAAAAGTGTTAAAATATAATATATTGATTTAGTTGAGGTTATTTAAAGTTGGATTTTAGAAAGATTACGCTTGAAGATGTAGAAACACTTAAAAAATTCAGAGTATCGGGTGATATGTCGTGTGAAAATACCTTTACAAGTCTGTTAATTTGGAGAGATATATATAATAATTCCATTGCGATCGAGGATGATACTCTGTTTATTAGTTCAGATTTCGGTGAGGGTGTTGTTTACAGTATACCCTTTACAAAGAATATGGAAAAGGCTATGGATGCTCTTAAGAAGCATAATAACGGTGTTCCTGTAACCATTTGGGCACAAGAGGGGGCACGTTTCGATGAATTTTATAAAAAGTTCGGTTCGTATTATGATTTTATAAGTGATGAAGATTATTTTGATTATATATATCTTCAAAAAGACCTTGCAGAGCTTAACGGTAAAAAATACCATTCAAAAAGAAATCATATTTCGGCTTTTTCAAAAGAGCATAACTGGCATTACGAAACTATAAATGATACAAATATTCAACTTGTACGTGAGTGTGCCGAAAAATGGTATAGTGAAAATTTAGAACGTGATCAAACACATTTTTCCATAGAAAAGCAGGGTGTATATTTACTGCTGGATAACTTTGAAAAAACAGACCTAAAGGGTGGTGCTATTTTTTGTGACGGTATGGTAGTCGCCTTTACTTTAGGCTCTGAAATAAGCGATACGGTTTTTAATATTCATATTGAAAAAGCGCTTTCGGAATACTCTACCGCGTACGCTGTAATAAACCGCGAATTTGCAAAAAATGAGCTTTCGGATTATGTATATATAAACCGTGAGGATGATATGGGGCTTGAAGGTTTGCGTAAAGCAAAGCTATCTTATAAGCCTGAAAGACTTATAAAGAAGTATTACTGCATTCCAAAGGAGAATAATGATGTCGGTAAGGAGTGAATGTAGGCGGATTTATACCGCTGCATTTGGTGAAACAGCGGATTTTGATGATTTGCTTTTTAATAGCTGTTTTGAGTATTGCGAATATATAAGGAGTGATAAAAAAATTGCAGCAATGCTTTTTTTACTTCCTTGCCAAATAGCTATTGGTGAAAATATATTTGATGCAAAATATTTATATGCGGCAGCAACTGCATCTGAATTCAGAGGACGCGGTATAATGACCGAGCTTTTAAAACGAGTAATTGATACTAATAATGATATTATCTTTTTGAAACCTGCAACCGATTCGTTAGTAGATTTTTACCTAAAAAGAGGTTTCGAAGCAATGACAGGCGTTATAAATGAAAATTGTATCAACAAGGTTATTTTAAGCGAAAAGTTTTCGACTTTAGCGTCTTTTTGCGATAAGGAAGTAAAGAATTATACATTGATGTATAATAAAAGCGAAATAAAGCTTGATAAGCTCTATTTCGCTGATACAATGGGTTAATATTTTATTTTCGCAGTCCTTTTGGATAATGGTTTTTGCCGATACCGTTTACAACCTTTATGCCTCCGAGTGAGCACCCGTTTACTGTTACAACCGCCCAACCGTTTTTGCAGTCGGCGTTTATTTCTTCGCCGTGCAGATATTTTTTAATTTCTTCGCTATTGGTATCAAGCTCAACTTTTCTTTTGAATTTATCGCCTAATGCCATAAAAAACTGATGATGGGGAAGAATGTAATTTTTCTTTATTTCACCTATGGTTACACCGCAGGAAAAAGCCTGACCGTCCTTAATTTCAAAATCGGGTGAAAAGTATACGGGATTTCCGTTATACATTCTAACATATTCTTTTTCATATTCGGTAAGTACATCATCTAAAAAATCAAAAATTAGCTTATCTGTTTTAGAATTGCTTATATTACTTTTAAATCTTGCAGGTGCAGCAGCTTCGGTATTGTGAAGTACCGCCATAAATTGCCCTTCTCCCTTGGATTTATGGGGGTAAAATCTTCTTGCAAAATGTATATTTTCGCAGGAACATCCGTCATAGAAAATTCCGTCACAGGTGTTTTCTATGACTTTTTCATTTACCGGAACAATCTCAAATTCAGGATGAAGTTTTAAAAAATTATCAATCACCATTTCGTTTTCTTCTAACGAGAATGTACAGGTGGCATATACAATATAACCGCCTTTTTTAAGCGCTGTAACAGCATTTTCTAAAATTTCCGACTGCCTTTTTGCGCACATGAGAACATTTTCTTCACTCCATTCATCAATAGCAATATCCTCTTTTCTAAACATACCTTCACCCGAACACGGAGCGTGTACCATTATCATATCAAAGGTATGGGGGAATGTTTTTGCAAGCTTTGAGGTATCCATACAGGTAGTAACGGTGTTTTTAAGTCCCAAACGCTCAATGTTTCCCGTAAGTATTTTACAACGTGAGGCTATTATTTCATTTGAAACCAAAATTCCGTTTTCCGAAAGCTTATTTTTAAGCTGTGTGCTTTTTCCTCCGGGAGCAGCGCACATATCAAGTATTTTCCAATCAGGGTTAATTTCCAAGCATTCAGCAGGAGCCATAGCTCCCGGCTCTTGAACATAAATTAAACCT
>JAZSKL010000244.1:0-2586 GCA_045534855.1 Acutalibacteraceae bacterium | reverse complement strand
GCAATACAAAGTCTTTGTTTCTGACCGCCAGAAACATTAGTACCACCCTGTTCAATGTATGTATCATAGCCTTGGGGGAAAGTATTTATAAATTCATCAGCCTGAGCAAGCTTGCACACTCTCACCAATTCTTCATCGGTTGCCTCTTGGTTACCCCAACGAAGATTTTCTTTTATTGTACCCGAAAACAAAACATTTTTCTGCAAAACGAAGGCAACTTCGTTACGTAAAGTTTCAAGGTCATAATCGCGTACATCAACACCGCCAACAAGAACATTACCGTTTGTAACATCATAAAGTCTCGGAATAAGCTGAACAAGAGTAGATTTACTGCTTCCTGTTCCTCCTAAAACACCAACGGTTTCACCCGAAGAAATATGCAAATCTATATCACGAAGTGCCATTTTTTCTGCATTTTTATGATACTTAAAAGAAACATTTTTAAAATCAATACTACCGTCTTTTACATTATAAATCGGATTGTCATTATTCTTAACAGTACTTTCCTCATCAAGTACTTCACAAATACGCTGTGCGGAGGTGTGAGCCATAGTAAGCATAACAAAAATCATCGAAAGCATCATAAGGCTCGACAAAATCTGAGCTCCGTATGTTATAAGTGTTGATAACTGACCTACTTGAAAATCAGCTCCACCGCTAATAATCATTTTAGAGCCAAAATAAGAAATCAAAACAAACGATGTCTGCATTGCAAGCTGCATCAAAGGACCGTTAAGTACAACGATTTTTTCAGCTCTCGTAAAATCCATAGCAACATCATCGGATGCCGCTTCAAATTTTTTATTTTCATAATCCTCTCTAACAAAAGATTTTACAACACGCATACCCTTAACGTTTTCTTGAATAGAATTATTAAGCTTATCGTATTTTTTGAAAACATTTCTGAAAAGCGGCATAGCTTTTTTTATTATCATAAATAAACCAAATGCCAAAAAAGGTATTAAGAATACGAAAATAGTTGAAAGAGATGGTGAAATTATAAACGCCATTACGGTTGCAAAAATCATCATAAAAGGAGCTCTTACAACTATGCGAACTATCATCATATATGCCATTTGAACATTATTAACATCGGTTGTAAGTCTTGTTACAAGGCTTGAGGAAGAAAATTTATCTATGTTTGAAAAAGAATATTCTTGCACCTTATAAAACAAGTCTTTTCTTAAATTTTTAGCAAAGCCACATCCTGCAGTAGCGCAATGATTTCCTGCAAGAACACCGCAAGTAAGCGATAAAAATGCACATAAAACAAGCGCACCACCGTAAAGTAATAATTTATTAAAATCATCACCTGTAACACCGTTTTTATTTTTATCTTCAAAAATATTTATCATTTGTGCAGTAATAAAAGGAATAAAACATTCAAGAATTACTTCAATTGAAACATATAACGGTGAAAGAATTGAGCTTTTTTTATACTCCCTTACACACCCTGCTAATTTTTTAATCATCATGAACCTCCAAGTTTGCTTTGATTTTGTCAAGTACACCGAAGAAACAGATTAGTTCTTCTTCAGAAATCCCATTTTTTAGTTTTTCTTCGCGTTTTTTTATATCTTCGGTAATCATTTTATGAATTTCAACTGCGCGTTCTGTAAGTATGATTTTTTTAAGTCTTGCATCATATTTAACGCTTTCTCTGATTATCAAGCCGTTTTTCTCCATACAAGAAAGTATATTCGAAGCAGTTGACCTTCTTATTGAAAAATGATTTTCAAAATCACGCTGAAAAACATCCTTATCACGGTTTTCAAAAAAATAACCGATTGCCCAACCATGCAAACCGGTAGTTTTACAGTATTCAAAAACCTTTGATTTTTCAATATCACGCTTTATTTGATTATTAAGCGCGCGTATTTCAAATCCAATCATATTTTTCTGTTTCAAAAAAGCACCTCACAACAATATAATGTTAGGATGCTAACATTATAACATCACTTATTTCTTTCGTCAACAGTTATATTATTAAATTTTTTTAAACAAAAAAATAAATCGGATATACCGATTTATCTTTTTAAAATATTTATTGAATCTTGCCAAAAAACTGTTAAAAATCCATCTTTAACACCGATTTTTGCTTCTTTTCCAATAAATTCATTGCTTACACCAACAGGAAATACAGATGTTAATTCAGCATCATTTAACTCATAAAACAAACCCTCAATACAAACACCATTTGATGTTCCGTTAAGAGAAAAAACCGAAACAGTTCCTTTGGCATCTTTAGTAAAACAAATGTATGAATTTTTAATTACAGTTATATTGTCTTCGCCTACAATATAACCGCGAGCACCGTTTTCGGCAATAAAATGAAGCGTTTGAATATTTGCAACAGTATGGTCAAGTCTGCCACCTGTTGCGCCGTAAAAATAAAATTCATTACAACCGCGTTCTAAGCCTATTCTTACAGCAAGTAAGGTATCGGTATCATCCTTTTGTACAGGATGTTTTATAATTTCTACATTTTCCGGAATAAAATCCAAAGAATCAAAATCACCAACCAAAACATCAGGCTTAATACCTAATTTTTCCGCATTGAGCCAGCCTTTATCCGCCGCTATATTT
>JAZSKL010000323.1:0-7057 GCA_045534855.1 Acutalibacteraceae bacterium | reverse complement strand
TCCATTTCCTTAACGGTATTATACAATGCTATATAAGCGCTCTGAACATCACCGCGATTTCTTTTGGCAGTAATATAAGTGTTGGTTACTGCAATGAGTGTTGCCTTGTCAGAGCTTTCAAGCTGTGTTAAGTAGTTTCCTAATTGATTATTTGCCGCAATTGTATTATTTACTTCCATTTTAAATTCTCCTAAACCTATATATTTTCTCTTTAGGGTTTATCCCTTACATTTATTAAGGGGAATTAAAAATCAAATTGGTTTTATATTTTTAAAATTTTTTTAACATTCTTATAAATATAGCAATATCCCCGACATTTTTTGTTTTGTCGGGGAATAAAAAATACTTAACAACTTTTATTCGGTTATTTTTTCTATGGGCTTGTCTGCAAGACGGTCTTTAAGTATTCTCCAAATTGCCGATGTAAGCGGAACAGCCAAAAGCATACCGAAAATACCCATAAGTCCACCGCCTACAGTAACCGCAGTAAGTACCAAAATAGCAGGAAGACCAATTTTTGAACCAACCACACGCGGGTAAATAATGTTTCCCTCTAACTGCTGTAAAACAACAATAAAAATCAAAAATACAAATGCCTTAACGGGGTCTACGGTAAGTATCATAAACGCACCTATACCCGCACCGATAAATGCACCAACAACAGGAATAAGCGCACAGAATGCTATCAATGCACCTATCATAGACTCAAAAGGCAGACCCAGTATAACCATACCTATCATACAAAGTACGCCAAGTATAACCGCTTCGGTACACTGACCGATTATATAACGCTTAAAGCTCAAATTTACTACCGAGCCAACATAATCAATTTTATTATGTATTTTATCGGGCAAAAAACGGTTTTTCAGCGTTTCGAGGAATCCATATATACGTTCCTTTTCGAACAGCACATAAACCGATATAACTATTCCTATAAAGGCAGAAAATACACCTGAGAAAAGCATTGAAACGGTATTTATAACTGTTCCCATAACATTGCCTACACCGGAAGAAATTATACCTGCAACATTGCCTATCCAGCTTTCCCAATCAACATTTTTAATATTTGAAACAAAGTCTTTAGGGATATACTTAACCCCTTCGGTCCAAGAAACAAAATCACTCATTAAATCAGGTACTTCAGCAACAAGCAAGCTTACGCAGGAAACAAGCTGCGGAACAACAAGAATTACAATAACCGTAATAATTGCAATTATTGACAAATACGCCGATATCAAGCAAACAGGACGGCGGCTTTTTATAAGCCATTTCTTTTGAGTTTTAACAAAATAATGCCGTTCATAGAAGCTCATAGGAATATTTACAACAAACGCTATTGAACCGCCTATGATAAGCGGAGCAATTGCACCTAATGCACCCGAAAAGAAAGAAGAGACTATCTTCCAATAATGAATGCAAAGATACAGTAAAAATATGCTTAAACCTACTTTAAAACAGGTTTTCCATTCAATCTTCATAATTTTACCTCCCTTTTGCAAATATAAGTTTAAATAGAAAATTCCATTACCTCACCGCTAAACGGATGTTTAAAGGAAAGATTACAAGCACAAAGCGCAATTTCCTTTTCGCGGTCATCAGCACCGTATCGGCGGTCACCCAATAGAGGTAATCCCCTGCTTGCAAACTGAACACGAATCTGATGGGTTCTTCCTGTTTCAAGGCGAATATGTACAACTGAAACAGTTTCACCCTCATAATCGCGCGTTGTTTCAACTTCGTAATAAAGAACTGCTTTTTTAACGCCTGAACGCTCACGCTTTACAACATAAGACTTTCCTGCCTTGCGGTCATAAAAAAGCAAATCCTCCATTTTTCCGCACATTTCTTTTGGAACACCATGCACCGTTGCGGTGTATTCCTTTAAAAATAAATGCTCATTTATTTGTTTCGAAAGTTTAGCGGCAGCATCTTTGGTTTTTGCAAAAACCATAATTCCCCTTGTAGTTCTGTCAAGGCGGTGTACGGGATAAATATTTGAGGTCGTATGTTCCTCAAGATAACTCACAGCACTTTCCTTGCCGCCGCTATCGGCTTGCGAAAGCATACCGTAAGGCTTTTCGCATACAACTATATGACTATCCTCAAAAATTATATTCATATTCCCAACAACACCCCTGCTATTGCAAAATAAATAAACAAAGATATTGCATCAAGTATAGTAGTAACCAACGGACTTGCCATTACAGCAGGGTCAAAACCGATTTTTTTAGCAACTATCGGTAATACGCTGCCTATAAGCTTTGCAACTATAACAACAAAAAACAGCGTAAAACAAACTGTAAGCATTTCGGAAATCTCGTGCTTAATATCAAAGCTGTTCATCATAAGATAATCAATCAAATAAAGCTTTATAAGATTTACCGCACAAAGTACCGCACCGCAGAAAAATCCGACACGCAGTTCTTTCCAAACAACTCGCAGAATATCCGAAAATTCAATATCACCAAGAGAAAGTGAACGGATAATAGTTACAGATGACTGACTGCCCGAGTTACCTCCTGTACCCATAAGCATAGGAATAAATGCAATAAGGGCGGGAAAAACAGTTAATTTCGACTCAAAGCCCGAAATTATAGCTCCCGTAAAGGTTGCCGAAATCATAAGGAACAAAAGCCACGGTATACGCGCTTTAAAGGTTTCAAAAACACCCGTTTTAAGGTAGGTTTTCTCACTCGGCAAAATAGCCGCCATTTTTTCAATATCCTCGCTTGCCTCTTCCTGCATAACGTCAATAGCATCGTCAACCGTAATAATACCAACAAGTCTTCCCTCTTTATCAACAACAGGAAGTGCTATCATATCATACTTTTCAAAAAGCGCGGCAACGTCCTCTTTATCATCGTGAGTAGTGGCATAAATAATGTTTTCATCCATTATATCCTCAATAACACACGATTTATCATTCAGAAGCAAATCCTTTACCGAAACAATACCCTGAAGCCTTCTTCCCGAATCCATAACATAGCAGGTATAAATAATCTCGGTATCAACACCTATTTTTCTTATTCTTTCAAAGGCCTCTTCCACCGTCATACTACGTTTCAGGTCAACATATTCGGTGGTCATAATACTGCCTGCGCTATCATCAGGATATGCAAGCAACTGGTTTATAAGCTGTCTTGTTGCATTATCGGTCTGTCGCAATATTCTTTTTGCAACACTTGCCGGCATTTCTTCGATAATATCAACCGTATCATCCATAAAAAGCTCATCCATAACAGCACGAAGCTCGGCATCGCTGAAGCCCTCAATAAGTATCTGTTGCATATCGCTATCCATTTCAACAAACACTTCAGATGCAAGCTCTTTAGGCAAAATACGGAAAATTATAGTAAGCTCATTAGGCTCAATAATATTAAGAATCTGCGCAATATCGGCAGGATTCATTTCAGAAAGTGTAGTTTTAAGAAGTGAGTACTTTTTACTCTTTATAAGCTCCAAAATCTTTTCTTCCAAAACAATCACTCCCTTTATAATCATTATAGATAAAACCCTGCCGTTTTGTGACAGGGTTTATGCCTTGCACTCTAATATAAATTATACTTTTTATATTACTTTTTGTCAATATTTTTTGATATTTATAAGATGACTTACCCCCGGTATACTCTCCCCTTGCAATGATGACGTGGGTGAAAGCAATGCACCGGTAGACATAAAAAGTATATTATGAAAATCTCCTTTTTCAAAACGGCGCATAATGAAGGAAGCAAGAACAGAAGCACTGCAACCGCAACCCGAACCGCCTGCACCTACATCCTGCTTTTTAGTATCAAACATCATCATTCCGCAGTCGCTGTGATGACAACGAAGATTATAACCCTCATTATCCATAAGCTCATATAAAATCTGTGTTCCGATACTACCAAGATCTCCTGTGTATATAACATCATAATCAGCGGGCTTTGTACCTGTGTCATGAAAAAAATGAGTCAGAGTATCAGCAGCAGACGGGGAAAATGTCAAGAGAACACCATATATTAATTTTAAATAGTCAAAAATTAATTTTTTAAAAGTAAAAACTTTCCAATTTGTTAACAATGTGCAAGAAAGCTTTAATTAGTTGGATATAATAACGAATTATGGTCTTTATCTTCCAATAGGGTTAAAAAATCAAAAAAGACAGAAAGCGCATCGGCTAAGGTGCACTTCTTGTCTTTTTTATGCCTATTATTTTGGCTCGCACAAAAACTGTTCCACATTCAAATACTGCACATTACCGACAATTGTATCTTCACCACGGTAAAGTACATATTTTCCAATAATTGTGCCAAATTTAGATTCTATGATTTTGCACTTATTCGCATCGTTAAGATAGCGTGTCTGTTTCTCTGCAATCTCCATACTGTGTTTGACCTCGTAGATCCGACAAGTGTGCTTCTGCTTATCATAGATCACCATATCGTATTCACCGCCGTTGTCAAATTTGAACTTGAACACTTCTTCATTACGAGAAACGAACTTTTGGACTTCAAGGAGGACGATATCTTCCAACATTCTGCCTTTTACATCATCAAGAATTTTTGCCACAATGTATTCCTTGTCAAGCTCCGAAACGGATCGGAAATATTCATCCTGCATTAAAGAATAAACCAAAGCTTTTGCAATGGCATAGCGCATTCCCGGTTGAGAGAATACGGTATGCTCTGACTGCTTGCCGCTTTCGTAGCGTTCGGAACAGTTCACAATGAGATCTAGCATCAGCAAATACTTTTTAACCTTTTCAATGTGCTCATGCGTAATCGCAATTGTGGTTTCACTCTTTTCCTTTACCTCAATTAGGGCTTTTAACTTTTCCACCACCATCTTTTCGTCGATATCATAAAGCACCGTGGCACGCTCGGCAGGAAATTCGTGGAGCAATAGCTGCTTTGCCGAACCTAAGTCATGAGATTTGAAGTTATCCTGAACAACACGCAATAAGAATTGGTGGTTTATACTTTCTACAATCCTATTGATTACGTTGGTCAACTCGCCCTTTTCATAAAGTTCACGAAGTTGATTGA
Source organism: Acutalibacteraceae bacterium (assembly GCA_045534855.1). Classification (GTDB taxonomy): domain Bacteria; phylum Bacillota; class Clostridia; order Oscillospirales; family Acutalibacteraceae; genus UBA737. Next base: position 2,033 of record JAZSKL010000323.1, on the reverse strand, counting down.
AGTATTCGCCGTAGTGATCGTTTTTCAGCGTGTGCTGAATGTTACGACTGATAGCAGTATCGATATACTTTCTTGTGCTTTCATCGTCACGGAAGGAAACCTCATCAAAAAACGCATCAGGATCGTCAAAGCTCATGTTTTCCATTTTCAGTGTTCCGCCGTATTCAATGTAGCGATCGATAGACTTGATATCCAGAAGCCTTGCGTATTCCCGAAACGGAATAAACGAGGTATGGATCATAACACTGCGGTCATAAAGCTCGTCACGGTTTGCCATAGCAAAGCCGAGTGAATCGGTGCCCGAAACGACGATCTTCATACCCATCATACCAAACACATCTGACAGAACGGCAGCAGTGCCTATAAAATCCTCCATCAGAGTGATTTCGTCAATAAAGACATATCTGTAACCGTTCTCAAAAAGACGTTCGAGATCCTTAGTGAGCCTTGCCATATTGTCGGTAGTCTGAATTTTAATATAGGCACTCTGTTCAACAGGAAGTTCACCAAGCATCTGAAACAAAAGCGTTGTCTTACCGGTTCGGCGCAGACCGTACAAAATGCAGATCTTTCCGTCATAATCTTCACGCATAAACTTTTTCAATTTTTTGTAGCAATCCCGTTTCTTGTACTTGGCTACTCTCTTTGAAAAAGCCTTTAGACCTGCACCGACTACAACATTGGTATGAAAATCCGTACTTGTCGAAGGCGAAGACGCAGCGGAAATATCGCTTTGATAAGACTCCAACTGCTTATATATTGCGTGGTATTTTGCGGTGTTTGTCTTCTTTGTATCGTTTTCGTAATTTTGATAGTTTCTTGTGGTCATCCCAAGAAATTTGGCACATTGGGCTTGGTTCAGTCCCTTCAATATTCGTAATTCTTTAAGTGTCACATTAATCACCTCGCGTATAGTATACCACCAGTCAGCAAAAATTACAATAGTTTTTTCGCAAAACGTTCGTATTTATTTCGTATTTTATTCGTGTGTTATTCAATATAAAGATATCATTAATTTGCTTGTCACACTGTTTTATGTTATAATGTCGATATAAACAACTAAAAGCGAGGTAATCAGTATGACTTATGGTGAACTTCAAAAGAAGTATATTCAGGTATGCAATGAGAATATGAGATTACGAGCCGAAAATCAAGATTTACGTAAACGGTTACGTTTATCATCTTCCGATAAAGAATTCAATAATCAAACCGCGGTTATTAACAATCACAGTACAGTTGATGAGAAAATTGATCTATATATGTCATTGTTTATTGGCAGAGATGATGTTTATGCAAAACGATGGTATAGTGTACAAAGCGAAAAATCCGGATACCAACCTGTTTGCGGAAATGAGTGGAACGAACTTTGTAATAAACAAAAATACAAATGTAATAACTGCCCTAATCGCAAACTTTTGCCACTTGACAACAAAGCAATATTTAATCATCTAAGCGGAAAAGATAAATATGGTAGAGATGTTGTTGGCATATACCCTATGGGCAAGGATGAGACTTGCCATTTTTTAGCAGTTGATTTTGATGATAAAGATTTTGATCAAGCATCACTTGCATTTAAAAACACTTGTATAAAAAACAATGTACCTGCATATATTGAGCGTTCCCGTTCAGGTGGCGGTGCTCATGTTTGGATTTTCTTCAGCGAACCAATAGAAGTTGTTGTTGCAAGAAAATTAGGCAGTGGTCTTTTAACCTTAGCAATGGAGAATCAAAGTAAAATCAAGTTTACTTCCTACGATCGTCTTTTCCCAAATCAAGATACTATGCCAAAAGGTGGTTTCGGCAACCTGATAGCTTTGCCTTTACAGGGACTTGCCAGAAAGAATCACAACAGCGAGTTTGTGGATGATAATTTCATTTCCTACCCTGACCAATGGGCATTTTTGTCAAACATACAAAGGATTAGTTCATTAGATGTAACAAGCGCGATAAACAGAATTTGTCCTCATAACGAACTTGGTAGCTTAGTAAAAGACAACGAAGAAAAAACAAAGCCTTGGGAAACAAAAGAAGAA
>JAZSKL010000220.1:0-2343 GCA_045534855.1 Acutalibacteraceae bacterium | reverse complement strand
TTCTGCCCCAAATGGACTCTCCCCCCGTACCGTTACCGAGAGGGTCACCACCCTGAATCATAAAATCCTTTATAACTCGGTGGAAAATAAGACCGTTATAATAACCGTCTTTAGAATGTTTTACGAAATTTTCAACTGTTTTGGGAGCTTCCTCCGGGAAAAGCTTTATCTTTATATCCCCGAGTGTTGTATGCATTACCGCAACTGTATCGCCGCTTTTTGGTGCTTCAATCTGATATGCTGACATAAAAATCATTCCTTTAACATTTAGTTATTATTATTTTACCAATATTTTCTTTTTCTTGCAACAATTATTTATAATCCCCGTGATAAAATTTATAAATTTTATCGGCGCAGGGCTTTGTGATACCCTTTAAAGCCGTTAATTCTTCTACCGAAGCCTCTTTTATGCGCTTCATACTTTTAAAGTGTTTAAGAAGTGCTTTAGCCCTAAGTTCGCCCACACCCTCAATAGACAAAAGCTCACTCGAAAGCATATTTTTACTGCGTTTTTGCCTATGATAGGTTATAGCAAAACGGTGTACCTCATCCTGAATTGCAGTTACCAAAGTAAACGCCCTGCGGTTTTGCTTTATAGCTATATCACCGCCGCCGTAGGCTATTGCCCGTGTACGGTGCTTTGAATCCTTTACCATACCAAAAACAGGAATATTTATTTTATGCGCTTCAAGAACCTGTTTCACAACAGATAGCTGTCCTTTACCGCCGTCAAGCAGGATAAGGTCGGGCAGTTGTTTAAAGCCCTCGTCCTCACCCTTTTCATATTCACTGAATCTGCGGTCTAAAACCTCTGCCATTGAAGCGTAATCATCCTGCCCCGTAAAGCCTTTTATTTTAAACCGTTTATATGCCGCTTTAAAGGGTCGTCCATCCTTAAATACTATCATTCCCGCAACATTTTCCTCGCCTGCGGTATGTGAAATATCATAAGACTCAATATATCTCGGCGGTTTTGAGAGTCCTAAAAGCTCTGCAAGCTCATTCAAAGCCGCCATTTCTCTGCCGTTACGCTCGGTTTTAGAGGAAAGATTCTGCGCCGCATTATCTCTGCACATCGCAACCAATTCCCGCTGAACACCGCGTTCAGGCAGAACAAACATCACCTTTTTCCGGCACTTTCCAAAAAGCCATTCCTCCAACAGCTCTTTATTCTCGGGATATTCATCAATAACTATTCTTGGCGGAATATCGGTATACATTTCATAATACTGCTGTAAAAACTCCGAGTAAAGCGAAGCTTTATCGGAAAAACCTTCAATAAAATAATGCTGTTTATCCGAAAGCTTATCCTCTTTGAATATAAGCACGCTAACACAGGCCGTTTCCCCTATAGTAACGCAGGCAAATACATCCTGCCGTTTATACGGAGACATAACCACCTTTTGCTTTTCTTTAAGCTTTCTTATAGCATTTATGCGGTCACGAAGTCTTGCCGCAAGCTCAAACTCTAAATTTTGAGCCGCCTGCTCCATACGAGTAGTCAGGCGTTTTATCATTTCTTCACTATTACCTTTTTTAATAAAATCCCTTGCCGCCGATACCGTTTCATTATAATCCGCAAGACTCATTTTACCCTTACACGGAGCTTCACAAAGACCTATATGATAATTAAGGCACGGCTTTGACGGTGTATCGAAATTTCTGTTACAATCAGGCAATTTAAAGGTACGGCGCACCGTTTCAACAGTATCCTTAACAACAAATGCAGAATAATAAGGGCCAATATATTCACCGTTTTTACCAAGCTGCATAGCTGTTTCTATTCTTTTCCATTTATCATCGGTTATATGAATATAATGATAGCCTTTGTCGTCCTTTAAAAGAATATTGTATTTAGGCTGATTTTGCTTTATAAGCGAGTTTTCAAGAATAAGCGCTTCAAATTCGCTATCACAAAGTATGGTTTCAAAATGATCGACATTCATAACCATTTGCCTTACCTTTTCGGTATGGTTATTACCGCTTCCGAAATACTGCGTAACGCGGTTTTTGAGAGCTTTCGCTTTTCCTATATATATAATTTTGCCCGATTTATCCTTCATTATATAAACACCGGGAGTTGTTGGTAATTTGTTTGCCATATTTTTTAATTCTTTAAGCTTTTGGTTTTCTAAAATGCCGTTCATTTCTTTCACCTACCTTATATAGAGAATAATATCATACATTATAATATTTTACAAGATAAAACATATAAACGATGCGGTTATGGATTTACAATTATAAGTAAGTCGGTCTATTCATTTTATACAATCTACAAAGTTATATTTTCTATAAATATGCCTATAATGATTATAGAATGTCGAAACACTGAAAAAGTGTTTC
>JAZSKL010000068.1:0-7153 GCA_045534855.1 Acutalibacteraceae bacterium | reverse complement strand
GTAAGATGGCTTGTAGACGATTGCATCAAGTTTGTTAATCGTGAGCTTCGCCGCGGTAATCGCTACGATGCCATTATTATGGATCCTCCGTCTTACGGCAGAGGTCCGGGCGGTGAAGTTTGGAAGCTTGAACAACAGCTCGGCGAACTGCTTTCGGAAACAGGTAAGCTTTTAAGCGATGATGCTGTATTCTTCTTTTTAAATTCATATACAGGCGGACTTTCGCCTACAATTCTTAATTATATGGTTGGTCAGTATATATCAAAGGGCAAAGGCAGCGTTACAACCGATGAGATAGGACTTCGTGTAACCAAACGCGATATTGTACTACCCTGCGGAAACACAACCATCTGGAAGAAAGACTGATTATGGATAAAATTATTGAGGTAAAAAACGTAACCTTTGAATATGATGATTCGGAAAAGGTAAAAACCGTTATTGAGGATTTTAGTCTTGATATTGAGCGTGGAAGCTTTACTGTAATTCTCGGTCATAACGGCTCGGGTAAATCAACCCTTGCTAAACTGCTGAACGGTCTTTATAAGCCCGCAAGCGGTAAGGTTTTGGTAGACGGTATTGATACCGCCGATGAAGAAACCGAGATTGAGGTTAAGCGCCGTGTCGGTATGGTTTTTCAAAACCCCGATAATCAGCTCGTAGCCTCTATTGTTGAGGAAGATGTGGCTTTCGGACCTGAAAATCTTGGGTTAGAGCCTGCAGTTATACGTCAAAGGGTTGATGATGCGCTGAAGGCTGTTGGTATGTATGAATTTAAAGATTCAACACCGCACCACCTTTCGGGAGGTCAAAAACAACGCGTTGCGATTGCGGGAATTATTGCGATGGAGCCTGAATGTATTGTTTTGGATGAGCCTACCGCAATGTTAGACCCAAAAGGAAGAGTTGAAATTATAAATACCATATTAAAGCTTAACCGCGAAAAAAATATTACAATAGTGCTTATAACTCATTTTATGGAGGAAGCAGAGCTTGCTGATAGAATCGTTGTTATGAGTGACGGTAAAATACTTGCTGATGATGAGCCTAAAACGGTATTTAATAATGTTTCGCTTTTGAAATCGGTTGGACTTGATGTTCCGCAAACCACCGAATTATTATATGCACTTAAAAACAGCGGTGCAGATATAAAAACCGATGTAATTTCTATTGAAGATACTGCCGATATGATAGCTTCGGCGTTTCATTTGGAGGAAGTTTGATTGACACCTATACTTGAGGTAAAAAATTTAACCTATGCCTATGGCGGTAATACACCCTTTGTAAATGATGCTGTTAGTGATGTAAGCTTTACGGTCAAAAGCGGTGAAATTATAGGTATTATCGGTCATACAGGTTCAGGCAAATCTACCCTTGTGCAACAGCTTAACGGTCTTTTAAAACCAACAGATGGCTCGGTTTTGTTTGAGGGTAAGGATATATGGGAAAACCCAAAGGAAATAAGAAAAATACGTTCTAAAATAGGCCTTGTGTTCCAGTATCCGGAATACCAGCTTTTTGAGGATACCGTTTTTGCGGATATCGCTTTCGGTCCTAAAAATATGGGACTTTCGGGTGAGGAACTTGAAAAAAGGGTTTATGAAATATGTGAGCTTATAGGAATAAAGGGCGAATATCTCGATAAATCCCCGTTTGACCTTTCGGGCGGTGAAAAGCGCCGTGTTGCTATTGCGGGTGTAATGGCTATGCGCCCTCAGGTTATCATTTTTGATGAACCTATTGCCGGTCTTGACCCCAAGGGCAGAAGCGATGTTCTTAAAATGATTAAGGATTATCTTACAGCCTATAATGCTACCGTTATAATAATCTCTCATAATATGGAGGATATGGCGCTTATTGCTGACCGCCTTATTGTTATGAATGACGGTAAATTGGTTGCTTTTGATGATACCGAAAAGATTTTTTTACAGCCCCAAATGCTTCGCAGTATAGGTCTTAACGTGCCTATTGTAACCCGCGTTTTCGAGGCCTTAAAGGCAAAGGGATATAATGTTCCGAGTGATATTTTCACTGTTGAAGCTGCGGTGGAGTATCTTATGAGATGCCAAAGGGAGGGTGACAGCAATGATTAAGGATATCACCTTTGGTCAATATTTCCGCGCAGATTCAGTTGTTCATAAGCTTGACCCGAGAATGAAGCTGGTTCTTCTTATTTTGATGATAGTTTTTCTTTTTCTTTCGGGCAATGCGTGGAGCTTGCTGTTTTGCGGTTTTTCGCTTATTTTTGCAATGCTTTTAAGTCGGGTTCCTTTTAAGATGTATCTTAAAAATATGAAACCGATACTGATTATTGTGATTTTCACATCTATTATCAATCTTTTTTATACCGATACGGGTGTTACGGTTGTTGATTGGTGGATATTTCATATAACAGCAGGCGGTATTTACAGGGCTTTATTTATGGCATTAAGAATTGCTTTTCTTATTCTTTTAAGCTCTGTTTTAACCTATACAACAACCCCTAACGACCTGACGGACGGTATTGAAAGACTGCTTTCGCCACTACGTTTTGTGGGTCTTGGTAAGGCTGTTCATACACTTGCTATGATGATGACTATTGCATTGAGATTTATACCCACTCTTGTTGATGAAACCGATAAAATAATGAATGCACAAAAGGCAAGGGGAGCGGACCTTGAAAGCGGTAAGCTTTTTGACAGAATAAAGGCGCTTATACCGATTTTGATACCGCTTTTAATTTCCTCAATACGCCGTGCTTACGAATTAGCAGAGGCTATGGAGTGCCGTTGTTATAACGGCGGTGTAGGCAGAAAACGTATGAAACAGATGAAATTAAAATTCAGGGATTATGCGGCTGTGTTTGTATGCGTTGCGGTTTGTGTAGGGGTATTGCTTATCAATACCTTGCCTAATATTCCGTTTGTGGAATAAATTGTATTTAACGGAGATTTTTTTATGAAACGTGTTTTGCTTACAATAGCGTATGACGGTACTGATTATCACGGCTGGCAGTTTCAGCCTAACGGCATTACCGTACAGGAGTGTATGCAAAATGCACTTGAGAAGCTTTTAGGTGAGCGTCCGTCACTTACGGGATGCAGCCGTACCGATGCAGGGGTTCACGCAAGGCAGTTTTGCTGTCATCTTGACTGTGAGGATGCTTTTCCCGAAAATGCCTTTTTAAAGGGTCTTAATTCTATTTTACCTGATGATATTGCTGTTGTTGGGTATAAAGAGGTAGCAAATGATTTCCATGCCCGATACGATGCAAAAGGTAAAAATTATATTTACCGTTTTTATGAAAGCGGTATTACAGACCCATTTTTATCGCGTTATGCCTTGCGCGTTGAAAGAAAGCTTAATATAGAGCGGATGAATGAATTTTGTAAAAGTCTTGTAGGTACTCATGATTTTCTGCCGTTTTCTTCATCGGGCAGAAGCGTTACCGATACGGTGCGTACCGTTACCGAATGTTCTATGATTACCGATGGCGGACTTCCTGCGTTATCTGTAAGCGCAAACGGTTTTTTGTATAATATGGTGCGTATTATTGTGGGAACTGCTTTGTTTGTTTCAAACGGGGCTTTGCCTGCTGATTGTGCAAACCGTATTTTTGAAACTGGAAAAAGGGAAGAGGCGGGCGATACAGCCCCTCCTCAGGGTTTATTTTTAAATAAAGTATTTTACTGATTAAAAGGAGTAGGTTATGCCGGACTATAAAAAGAAAAAGGTTCGCAAAATTGGTAAAGCACCTAAAGCTAAATATAAAAAAGCCGGTATAAGTAATGCCGAAAATATAGAAATGACCCCCAATAGAGGCGGTTTGCCGAAGGCAGATAAAGCGCCTAAAACATCTAAAGTTCGCGTTATAAAGGGTAAAAAGCTTGAACGGCGTAATAAAATTAAAATTTTGGCGGCTGTTTCAGCGGTTATAATCGTTGTTTGTACGGTTTTTCACTTTGTTCTCCCGATTGGTATAATGGAAAATCTTTCAAACTTTTATGCAACCTTAGGCTCGGGCGGTTATCCTGTTGAAATATACGGTACGGGAACACTTAATGCTGTTCAGAAAGGCTCTTATTATTATGTTTTAACCGATACCGACCTGTGTGCATTTGCTAATAACGGCAAAAAGATTTATGCCCATACTCACGGCTATGCAAATCCGCTTATGAAGCATAGCGAAACAAGAGCAATGGTGTTTGATCAGGGCGGTAACGAAGCGAAGATTTATAATTTAAGTGAAAATACCAATACAATAAAATGCAAAAATGAAATTATAACGGCTAATATAGCCCGTAACGGCAGTTATGCGGTTGTTACCGATTCCGATAGCTATGCCTGCATTGTAAGTGTTTATAATATTGATGATAAATTGGTTTATGAATGGTCTTCAGCATCCGACCTTGTTAATAATGTTTTGGTTTCACCCGATGGCGAAAGGGTTGTTGTATCAACCATAAATGCCGTAGGCGGTCAGCTAAAATCAAAGGTTATGGTTTTTGAGTTTGATAGCGCAGATGCGGTGTTTACTAAAGAATATAACGAAAAAACAGTTTATTCGCTTGAAAGCAGTCAAGAGGGCTTCAGCGTTTTAACGGTTAACGGCTGTGATTATTTTGATTGGGATGAATATAAGCAAAAATCATATTCAAGTGATTATGAGCTTGCTATTTCGAGAAATGTTTTGTCGGAACAGCTTTTGGTGTTTAACCGTTCCAGTAATAAAAATGATAACCATATTGTGATTTTTTCCGATGAGGGTGAAAAAATAACCGAATTTACCTTTTCGGGTTCTATAAGTGATATTACCTTTTTAAACGAACATATTTATTGTATAAGTGATACTACCGTTTATATGCTCGATAAAAAGGGTAAACAGTTAGCATCGCGTAAGTGTGAATTTGGTGCGGTGAGACTGGTTGTTACAGGTAAGCAAGAGGCGGTTATTATAAGTAACGGTGATATAACCCGTCTTAATGTAAAATAATATAAAGGTGTGTGCTGTATGGGTTTAGTATTAGATTTAATTATAATTGCAATTATAGCTATCGGCGTTGTAATTTCCGCAAAAAAAGGCTTCGTGCGTACAGCTATTGAGGTTGTAGGCTTTGTAGCTGCAATAATTTTGGCTTTTACAATTTCTGAACCGCTTGCAGATTTTGCTTATGAAAAGGTTGTTGAGGATTCAATAGTATCCGCCGCAAACACTTCTGTTGAAAATCTTAAGGATAAGGTGTGGGAGTCGTTGCCTGATTTCGTTACCGAAAACAGCGATACATTCGGTATAACCAAAAATGAGGTTGGCAGCGTTATAGATAAAAACGCCCATAACGGAAGTGAAGCCGCTGTAAGGCAGGTTTCGGATACTCTTGTAAAGCCGGTTACAACAAAGCTGATAGGCGGTCTTATCGCTTGTATTCTGTTTATAATTTTACTTATAATAGTAAAAATTCTTGCAAAGTTTATAAATAAGCTGTTTTCCTTTAGCTTTATAGGAACAATCAATACTGTATTAGGCGGCGTAACAGGCGTTGTAAAGGGTGTAATTTATGCGCTCATTTTCGTTGCTGTTACGGTATTTGTTGCCGGTGTAAGCAAAGGCGGCTTTCTTATATTTACGGATAAAAATATTGCTTCAAGCTGCATTTACAAGTTTTTTGCAGAAATTTTATCCATCTATCCCTTTAAATAATTTTCCCAAGGAGTTTTTATTTTGATGAAGTTATGTTCTAAATGCAAAAAGCGTCCGGCAGTAGTTTTTCTGTCAGATGCGTCAAATCCTAATGCCGAACCTAACGGTCTTTGCCTTGTATGCGCAAAGGAACTTGGTATAAAGCCGGTTGATGATATGCTCAAAAAAATGAATATCACAGATGAAGACATTGAGCAGATGAGTAATCAGTTTATGGAACTTATGTCGCCCGATATGTCGGATGAGGATTCGGCTTTGAATGATGAAACCTTTGATTTGGGTACTGCTCCGGCATTTCCGTTTTTGAATAATCTTTTCGGCGGCTTTGGAGGAGGAAAAACAGAAAAATCCGATGATGCCGATGACGATAAAAAGGATTCCACAAAGGATGCCGAGAAGAAAAAGAAGAAAAAACGCCGTTATATAGATCAGTTTTGTACTAATCTTACACAACGCGCAAAGGACGGTAAGCTTGATGCAATAATCGGAAGAGATAAGGAACTTTACCGTACTATTCAGATTCTTTCCCGCCGTACAAAGAATAACCCCTGCCTTATCGGTGAACCGGGCGTAGGTAAAACTGCTATTGCGGAGGGTCTTGCTTTGCGTATAGCTTCGGGGGATGCCCCTGTAAGACTTCTTGATAAGGAAATCCAGCTTTTGGATCTTACGGGTCTTGTTGCAGGAACGCAGTTTAGAGGTCAGTTTGAGGCGCGCGTAAAGGGTCTTGTTGAAGAGGTTAAGAGTGCGGGTAATATTATTTTGTTCATCGATGAAATTCATAACCTTGTTGGAGCGGGGGATTCCGCCGAGGGGTCTATGAATGCCGCTAATATTTTAAAGCCTGCATTGTCTCGTGGGGAAATACAGGTTATAGGTGCTACAACCTTTAAGGAATACCGCAAGTATATCGAAAAGGATGCCGCCTTGGAGCGCCGCTTCCAGCCTGTTACGATTGATGAACCCTCAATTGCTGAAACACAGGATGTTCTTCTTGGCGTTAAGGGGTATTACGAGGGTTATCATAATGTTACAATTCCTGATGATATAGTGCGTAAGGTTGTACTTCTTTCCGAAAGATATGTTACCGATAGATTTTTACCCGATAAGGCTATTGACCTTTTGGATGAAGCCTGCGCTTGTGCAAGCCTTGAAAATAAGGCTATGGATGAGCTTTATACGGTAAATAAGCTTATTGCTGAAAAATCGGTTGTTTTAGAGGAGCTTGAGGCGCAGGTTGATAATCCCGATTATGAAAAACAGGCTCTTTTAAAGGCTGAAATAGATAAGTATAAAAAGCAGGTTGAAGAGCTTTGCGGACCTGCTTCCGAAAAGTGCGTTACCGAACGCGATGTTGCTAAGGTTATAGAGCTTTGGACAGGTGTTCCCGCCGAAAAGGTTGAGGAAAGTGAGCTTAAAAAGCTTTCTGATTTAGAGGAAATTCTTAATAAAAAGGTTATCGGTCAGGGTGAGGCTACA
>JAZSKL010000284.1:0-5781 GCA_045534855.1 Acutalibacteraceae bacterium | reverse complement strand
GGTCTTCAAAACTTGGCATCAACAGGTGACCTTCCCGATGCTTTCTGTACTTTTGACCTTGCAGGCGCTACCGCAAACGGTTGGACAGCAGATATTACCGAATACTACAACGCAGACCCGACAACTGCTAAAATTTCTGATGGCTTAAAGGTTGCAGGTGTATATAACGGCAAGCGTTACGGTCTTGTTACCGAGCAGTATCCCTGTCTTGTACTTATAAATAAGACACTTTTTGAAGAAAACAACCTCGCAATGCCGGGTTATGACTGGACTATCGATCAGATGTACTCACTCGCTACTAAGCTTACAAAGGCTAACGAGCATCAGTATGGTTTGGGTGATAACGTTCTTTCTTATTTGCGTGACGTTTATAATGCTGCTTATACTACAAATACATGGCAGTACGGCTATGACCCAGAGCGCGGTGTTTTTGATACCGAATATCTTGCAAAGGGTTATTCAAAGGGTCTTGAGCTTATTAACAATAAGATTGCAGGTGTAATATCTGCTGAAGATATGGAGGCTTGGTACGGCGATGCTGATATTTGGCTTCCTAAGACAGGTAAGCAGGCAATGCAGCTTGACTGGTATTGGACAATTCAGACTGTAAAAGCAAAGGAATATGAGGATCTTGGTCAGGAATGGTATGCATATCCTTTCCCTGTAGGTACTTCCGGCCGTGTTCAAACAATTGTTAATGTTGGTTGTGTATCTGAAACAAGTGACCATCCGGAGCTTGCTTATGAATTGCTCAAGTTTATGACTTTCGGTGAAGAGGGTTGGAAGGCTCGCTATGAGTGGTTTAAGGCTAACGATGAGCTTCCGGCATCTGTTCCGATTGTAAGCGATGATGCAGTTCTTGATCTCGTTAAGGAGCTTACTCCCGGTGAAGACTATGCAGCTGTATATGATTCCATAAGCCGTAGCGTTGCTGATATTAAAAAGTGGGTTCCCGGACTTGTAGATTACGAGGCTTGGATGAGCTCTCAGGATATGTGGACTCAGTTGCGTAATTCTTCAATGAAGGTTGAAGATGTTGCTGACCAAATGGAGCAGAAGCTCAATTACTACTATACCGAGTGTATGAATAAGATTAAGGCCCGCGGATAATTTCCTTTGGGGGATATATATTTATGAAAAGATTTATCAAAATTTTATCCGTTATAATGTGCGCGGTACTTATTGCCGGTATGTTTACGGGTTGCGGCGAAGAAGAGACCAAGAAGGTTAAGAAAATCGACGGTCTTTTAAATGACCGCGATTACTATGTAATTCGAAATAAAGAAAGCGGTTTGGTTCTTGCTGCTGATGATTTCGGTTTACTTGAGGGCGCAAAGGTAAAGCTACGTGAGTATGATGCAAAAGAGCAGGATTTAAGTATGATATGGCGCGTAGTGGCTGTTGATTCTTCTTCCTATCGTTTGCAGAATATGGCAACCGAAAACCGTTATATGGCGGTAAAGCGTAATTCAAATAAAAATGGTGCCATTATGTGTCTTGACCCGCTCAATAAAAAGAATGATGGTCAAATATTTGAATTGGAAGCTGATAAAAAGTCAAATGACGAAAAGAGCTTCCGTGTTTTCTCAAGACTTACCGATTTTGCTGTTGAACCGCAGGACGGTATTTCTAAAGTAGATACTGATGCAATTCAAAATTATTTGCCTTACGGCGGAGATGTCGACTATCAGGTTTGGGAGTTTGAACGTGTAGGAAATGGTGATATTGCTCTTCCTCAAATGTTAAGCGTAACAGGCGATACCGAAAACTGGTCTTGTCCCGAAATCTATAATTATAACGGAACTTATTATGGATTTATAATGGCAAGAGGTATTTCTATTAAAACCTCAAAAGATTTGCGCGAATGGACAAAATCGGGTACTGTTTTCCCAACTACAAAACCGTTGGCTTATGATTGGATGTCAAGTCCCGTAGGCGGCGTTGAAAATGGTTCTATCTGGGCTCCCGGTATATATAAAAGAGGGGATACTTATTGCGTATACTACTGTATTTCTACTTCGGGAAGTCAAAATTCACTTATAGGTCTTGCTACTAATAAAACCCTTGATCCTAAAGATAAAGATTATGAATGGGTAGATAAGGGCTGCGTTCTTCATTCTTATACCGGCGATAATTATAATGCGATTGATCCTTGCGTAATTATCGATGAAAAGAATCAGCCTTGGCTTATATACGGCTCTTATTGGAGCGGTATCAAGATGCGCAAAATCAATCCGGATACACTTATGCTTGATGAAGATGATAATACCATTTATGATTTAGCTGCAGCGCAGACCCGTTCGGGTCCTGAAGCAGGCTATATGATAAAACGCGGTGATTACTATTATTTGTTTGAAGCTTGTGGTTCATTCTCAAGCGGATATTGGAACGGTGTTGGACGTAGTAAAAAGGTTACAGGTCCGTTCCTTGATGCAGACGGAAAGGATATGATGTTACAAGGTGCAACACCTGTTACTTCATATCGTGATGGATTTATTAAGTGCGGTCACAGCTCAATTCTTATAGATAAGGACGGTTCGTATTATCACGTTACCGAGTATTTCAAAAACTTTGATGACGGTAGTTCTTCATCAAGTCTTTTGGGTATAAGTCAGTTGCTCTGGACAAAGGATGGTTGGCCGGTTACTGCAACTACTCCGGGTGTTCTTTCTAAACTTTCCGCAGATAAATCCTAACTAAAGCAAGTAGGTGACTTAATGAAAAAAATAATTGCAATTTTTACTGCGATTTTGTTAATTTGCTCGGTTATTGTTCCTGCAACCGTTATTGCTGAACCTAATATTACTTTACCGGGACTTTATCACGAAAAGTTTTATAAGGTTCACGGAAATTCGGGTTACGATGTAACTTTTGATCCGGAATCCGAAACAATAACTTCTAACAACAAGCAAACAAAATCTCTTGTAAATTATTCGCAGGATATGACCTCGTTTGATTCTACTGTAACTATTCAGGGTAATACATTAGGTAATATCTATGCAGGAATATCTTTCCACGTTCAGGATAGCGATTTTACAGCAGGTACATTTAACTCTTCGGGTTATTCCGTTATTGTAAAGCGTAATTCTGAAACAGGGTATAATACAGCAAAGGTAATCGTTCGTTATACAACCGGCGGTTCTTCCAAAAAAGAAATAAGCAAGGATATTGTTAAAAATCTTCCTACCGATAAAGATATTAAATTAAGACTTGACGTATCGGTTACTGATACTAATTTTGTTGCAAAGCTTTATAAGGAAGACGGTACATATTTAGGTTCTACTGATACCTTCAAATTAGATGCAACCGAAACCTATTCGGGAACAAAATATTATCCGTCCGGTGGTTTTGCCTTAATTACAAACGGTGTTAATATTTTCTCAAAGCTTTCCGTTACCGCACACAGCGCAATGGCTAATATTCCGAAACCTGAGGATATTCCGGGCGGTGATGTAGGCGGCGGTTCTTCCGATGCACTTTTAGAAAAGTACGATGTATACGGAGAAACTGTTACCAATAGTAACAACTTCACAACCGCAACTTCCTCTATTGCAAGAGGATTGCTTAAAAACGGTTCAAAGGCTAATTTCAGCGCTGACCTTAAATTGAGGGTTAACGATAAGAAAACAGTTAAGGCTGGTATTATTTTCCGTGTTCAAAGCGCAGGTGCTTCTACCGATGATATGCAGGGTTATTCTCTTATAGTAGATACCACTAAAGACAGCAGCGTTCGTCTTTATTTGTATAAATACGGTGAACATAACGGTGTGAATAAATATCTCGGCAGAATTGGCGATTTTGTAACTGCACCAAATATTTCGTTGACAGCCGGAAAAGAATTGATTTTGCATATAAATGTTGTAGATAATGTTGTAGAAGCTTATGTTTACGATGCAAGCAATTCTTCCTTAAAGAGCGATTTACTTACATATTCTCTTAATAACCTAACCGATAGTGAATCCAAAGGCACTTATAATACAGGTAAAACTTATTATGCTGACGGTAAAATCGGTTTTTACGTTGCAAAAGATTCTCTTGTAAATGCTATGGCATTTACTGTTGGCAATGCTCAAAAAATTGAGGGTGATGTAGGTATCACCGGCGGAGTTCCTGCTGTAGATACTACAACAGGCGGTGCAGTTCAAAGCGGTTCTAATACCGTGGGTAATGTAAACGGAAGCAATATTGCAGCTCCTACAGTTTCTACTTTAAATCAATACGCTGCAGATTTTGATAACTATACACTTTATTCTTCTTCTACTTCAAACAGATTCGTATTAACAGATGCCGGTCTTTCATCTAAAACAACAGGCGCAAAACGTGCTATGCTTGACGGCGTAACAGTTAAAGGCTTCCATTCAACTGTTACTATGAGGATAGATGAAGAGGGAACACTCAGAAGTGGTATGGTATTCAGGGTAAATAATATCGAAAAAGGTCTTGCAGAAAACGGCACATTGGCTTCAAATGATATTGAGGGTTATGCTGTAATACTTTATAAGACTCCCGGAAATACCGATGACCATGCCCGTGTTGTAATTTGTGTTTATAAATACGGTATTGTAAAGGGTAAGTATACATATCTCGGTACTGTTGCTTCTAAAGCAAGCACAGTTCCGCTTACAGGATATTCTAAAAAGGTTAGCGATGCCGCTGGTCAGATTCTTACATTGGACGTTAATTTGATAGAGGATGAGCTTACTGCTTATTTCTATAATAACTCTGATCCCTCATTAAAGAGCGAAAAACTCTTTACAAATCTTAAATCTACTACTGATATTGAAAAGGGAACTCCTTCACTTTCGGGTATTCATTATGATAGTGGTGCTATCGGTCTTACTGCGACCGATTACGTAACCTTTATAAACTTTACTCTTGAGGAACCGTTGCGTGAATCGGTTGAGGTTGGCGATTTATCCAATCTTGATAGTTATACTATTTACGGCAGCGGAGTAAAGCAGGAGGGCGAATACATAACCTCTAATTCTTCAGGTACTAAAAAGGTTATTGTAAATAATCTTACGGTTAAAGATTTCAAGGCTTCTATGGATATGACAATAGATCCCAACGGAAACCTTAAAACAGGTATTTTCTTCCGTGTGAATGAATTGGGTAACGGTGCAGATGATCAGACAGGTTATGCAATAATCGTTACAAGAAACTATAGTACAAACGGAGAAAAGAATCCAAACCGTATCGATATCGTTCTCTTTAAATGGGGCTATCAGAATAAAAAGCTTACATATCTTGGTGAGGTTTCGCGTGAAGTTTATAAAAGCGGAACATCGTTTGTTGATGGTAAAATGGCAGGCGAGGAACTCACTTTTGTAGTAAATGTTAAGGGTGCGGCTGTGGATGCAACGCTTTATCATAAGGCTAATCCAACAAATAAACCTGTTACATTTTCTACCAACCTTAAATTCGGAACTGATAAGGAAAAGGGTGAGGTAGCTTACTTTGAGTCGGGTTCAATAGGTTTATATCTCGGTAACTCGGTAAGCGATCCGGTAAACTATAACAAGGTTCGCAATTTCCATATTGATGACGGTTCCGGTGTTGTGGTAAACGCAAGAAGAACAGTAGGTCTTGCTTCCAGAATGGGTCTTTCTCCTATAACAGGTGAAGGTGTGCTTATTTTAGTTGCAGGCGCAATATTTGTTATCAGCGCGACTGCTATGGCCGGTGTGGGCGTTTACAACAAAAGGTTAAAAAGAAAGAAAACAGGAGATAATAACCAATGAAAAAAGCAGTTTTAAGAACAGATAAATATTTTAAAATTGA
>JAZSKL010000303.1:0-5119 GCA_045534855.1 Acutalibacteraceae bacterium | reverse complement strand
TAACACTTGCGTTCGATGGAATATTTGATTGAATTTTGAGGCTATCACCGCATTTTTCAAAACAAACGGGTTTTATCTGACCGCTTAATGCATCAAAAAGCTTGACGCTTTTACCTTTAACATTTAGCGTCACTTTATTCTCTTTATCGCCGAAATTGCAAACATAATACATTGTCATATGTTGCTTTTCAAAATTCCTTACAGTTGAACGGATGAACTGATTTTGAGATTTATCCTCAACATCAAGAGAAAATAAGCGGCAGTTTTCAGGAATGCTTTCGGCTATTTTTTCGCTTTCGGTTATAATACAATCCTTTGCAAAATTAACAACCTTATCGGTTTTAATTCCGTTTAGATACTCAGGCAATTCTTCTGTAAAAATAACCGTACCCCCCTGATTTCTAAACTCACACAACATATTAAATATGTTTTCATCAAGGCATTTTGCAGGAGGAACAACAACAGCCGAATAGCTTTGTGTACCTATATTAAATTTACCGCCCAAAACACTTCCGTGACGCTCTATAAGTCTGCTTTCACCTAAATGGTAATTAAGCTGTGCATCCTCTACCGCATTCATAACATCAGTAAGTTTTTTAGCATAATCATCGGTTTCGGCGCGGTTATCTGCAACCATCCAGCCGCTTTCTATCGTATGAAGCACAAGAATATTGAAATTAACATCACCATCAGCTATAAGCATACCGATACGGCTTACCATATCATTAAATAGCTTATAATCGTTCCACCAAGGCTGATGACGGAATAAAGAAGCCGGATAATCGCGCTTGCGTATTCCTCTTAAAGAATAACCCTCAAGATGCTGGCACAAAAGATTTACGCCATGCACCATCTGATGCTCATAAAGCTTTCTTAAATCCTCAAAGCTTACATTCCAACCGCAAGCCGCAAAGGTTTCGGATAAAATCTGCTTCTTACCAAGCTGATTTGCAGCAGAGGTAAGCTGCATTTCGGTCTGAACAGACGGCATACCGCGGCACAAATGGTCCATACCCGGAATATCCATAAACTCATAAGACGGCATACAGCATCCGTTTGCCAGAATATGCTCATAAAACTCCTCTTCAAGTACCATATGACCCGTAAGCTCCGAACCGTTTTCACGACACCATTTACCGATAGTTCCCATAAAGCTATCGGTAAACAAATCTCTTACAAGCTTCCAGTATCTGAAACGGAATTCCTCAAAGCCTTCAATTCTGAAAAACAGTTTAGGCAAATGCTGTCTTATAGGCTCGCCATATATCTTTTCATACTCCTTTTCAAGATTAAAAGACCACGGAATACCGTTTCTTGAAGCCTGCGGTTCATCGGTGAAAAAGCCTTTCATTCTTTTAAAATCACTGCCAAGCTTTTCACGGTATTTTTTATGGGTAGATTTTAAAAACTCACCTATAACTTCAGGATTCATAGTATCAACATAAAAACGGTTTACATCAAAGTAGCAATGATATATTTTATCCCCTGCCTTAACATTTGAGATTGTAAACTCATCCTGTGTAGGCGCATCTGTTTCAACACATCTTAAATATTTTTGCTGATATTTAAGACCCATTCCGTTAACTGCTCCGCCTCCGAATCCGCTCGGCCATCCGTTTTCATCATAGCCCCAAGCGAGCATACCGCGCTCATCGCCCTCATCTAAAGAAGCTAAAATATTATCAAACCAATCATCAGAAAGATATTCGGTTTGAAGTCCTCCTCTTGCGTGCATAAAAAAGCCGCCAAGACCCGCTTCGTCCATCTGCATAATTTGCTTTTTGGTTTCTGTAACATTTAATTTTTCATTCCAAGACCAAAACGGTGCCGGTCGATATTTCTTCGGAGGATTTTGCAGTGATTTTTCAAAATCTGTCATCTATTTACTCTCCTGATTTGAAAATTATTTTTTAAAGCGTAAGGTTTTTATTTCGAAAGGTTTAAATACAAGTGAAATTCTATTATTTTCTGCATTTATGGGTTCATCATCATATTCAAGCATATCGGTTTTGAAAACAGATTTAAGTGCTTTATCAAACACTAAATTACACATAGTATAAGAACCTTCGGTTTCATAAGCACGTACTATAAAGCCGTTTCCGTCCTCTGCAGGCTTAACAGTTTCAATAATAACATTTTCAGCGTCTACGTTCAAAAGCGAACCGCAATTACCGCAGGGTGCTGTACCGTCAAATACAAGTGACGGATAATTAAGCTCGTATGCCGGCTTAATTACTGCCTCAGTAGAGAATGCAGAATCGTGAACAAGCAACGAATATGTAAACTTATGAACGCCCTTATCACCTCTTGTATCAGGACGGCATCCGCCCTTATGCAAAGTAAGACGCATATCATTTCCGCTTACCGATATACCGTACTTGCAATCATTAAGAACAGCAACACCGAATCTTGTATCCGAAAGGTCGGTCCACTTATGGTTGCAAACCTCAAATTGAGATTTATCTGTTCCGTAGTTTTCGTGTGTAGGTCTTTTGATATTACCGAATTGAGTTTCAAATCTTGCCTCATTTGATAAAACATTAACCTTGAAGCCAACCTTTAACAACGAATGAGGACTATTCCAATCCACCACCGACTCAAAATCTATACGCGGATTATCCGAATAGAAGATAATATCCTGCGAAAGAGTAGAATTATCAAATTTATAATTAACACGAACACGAAGCTGTAACGCACCGATAGATACAACTTCACTTGAAACAAACTCTGTAACAGGATACATTTTCTGTGTTTGGTCATAATCTATATCCCAGTTATCCCAAATGCTCGGAATATCCTCACCAAAATAAAGCGTGTTAAGCGGGGTATTTGCATCTGATACTACCTCTAAACCACGTTTGGTTTTAAATGAAGTAAAGCGACCGTTTTCCATAACAATATCTGCAAACGGAGTTGAAATATGATTGCCATCAACCTTAAACGGGCAGTCGGCAGATTTAGCCTTACCCGATTTCAAGGTTGAGATTGAAAACGCAGGCAAGCTTAAACCTGAAACAGCAGTACATTTATCACCGTAAATATCGGTATATTCCTGAACAACCGTATTTTCAGGTATAAAATCGGTATTTTTAAGTATAATCTGGTCATTTCGTGTGAACGAAAGAGTATTACATATACTTTTAACCGATTTATCCGCAGAGAATTTGCTTTCCATACTGTTTGTAAGCTCGGAAATTGCCTTTTTATTTTCATAAATTGCAACATCGTGTGCATCCGATATACAAGTACCCGGTAAAATATCGTGGAACTGATTGGTAAGCAAGGTTTTCAAGGTGTTCTGACGCAATTCTTCATCGTTATCTTCAAGCATAACAGATAAAAGTTCAAAATTCCTGATTGCCTTTTCCAAATAACGGTTTGTGCGCTTAATTTCGTGCATTTGAGTTAAAGTACCTCTATGCAATTCAAGATAAAGTTCACCCGAAAATACCGGTAAATTATTCGCGGTTTTTTCAAGGCGGTTCATAAATTTGCTCACAGTTGTGCTTTCAAGCTTTGGCATACCCGCCATATCCTTAACAATCTTTTCACTTTCAAGCATAGAATAGCTCGGTCCGCCGCCGCCGTCACCAAATCCGTATGACAGAAGCTTCATATTTGTTACTTCAGGATGCTTTATTGATTTAAGTGCATTATTTTTAATACAGTTAACATCAGGCCAAACGTGGGTAATATTAAAATGTGTAAGTACCTCTGAACCGTCAATACCACGCCATATAAACGAATCGTGCGGGAATGTGTTTGCCTCATTCCACGAAAGCTTGGTTGTAAGGAAATACTTAATACCGCATCCTTTCAAAATCTGCGGAATGGCTGCAGAATAACCGAATGTATCAGGTTGCCAGAAAGAATCTGCCATATAGCCGAGATTTTCTTTCATATATCTTTGACCGAGTAAGAACTGTCTTACGATAAACTCACCCGCCGGAATGTTATTATCACATTCAACCCAAGCACCGCCGTTAGGCTCCCATCTGCCCTCTGCTGTCATCTTTTTTATATTCTCATAAATATCAGGATAATGCTTCTTCATCCAATCAATATAAACAACCGAGCTTTGAATGAAGTGATAATCGGGATATGTATCCATAAGTTTTAAAGCATTAGAAAAGGTTCTTGCCGCTTTGTGAAGCGTTTCGCGAACAGGCCACAACCAAGCAGTATCAAGGTGGCTATGACCGATAAGACCGACATAACCAAGCTCTTCGCCATCTGAACTTTTTCTATCGGTTACACTTCTTAATATTTCGTTCGCCTTTTCAAGCGCAGAATGTAAATCAAATTTTACCTCTTCGGGGTGAAGCGGTAAAATTTTGAAAAGCTCACAAAATGCATTTACTGCAGCGGAATATTGAGCCGTACCCTCTTCGTAACAGTCAAGTATTTGCGTTACTACTCTATGTAAATTTAAAAATTCAGCAACCGTTTCATCACATATAATAACATCCACAGACTCAAAGGTATGTATCTTATCAGCAGGATAAAAGCTCCATTGATCCACTTCACCGTTTTCATACGGCATGGTTCCGATAACACTATGTCCTGCATAGCACTCTACTGCTATATCAAAGGATTCCCCGCTTTTGGCATCAAAGGTTAAAGGCTGAATCTCATGGAGACGGTTTGGCGATGGAATCTCCGGACAATAATCAAATATACCCGAAGCTTTACCGTTTATAAACAGCAATCCTTCAACAAGACCAACGCGAGGTCTCAAAAGAAGCTTTTGACCTGCAAATTCATCCCTTACAGTATAACTTGAGCGAAGCCAGGCATAACAGAAATCTCCGCCCCATTTATCACCTTTATTTACCATTTCCCAACCGTCAAGAGGCATTTTCGAACTAAATTCAGAACGAACCTCAGGCGTATCCTCGGGAGCAGGTATTCGGCATATTTCGCAATCAAGCTCATCTACCTTATTATATAAAAATTTTCTATACTCACCGTATAATCTTTTTACCTTATCAATAGTTTTTTGAGTATATTTTTCCATAAGAAATTCCCCCTTTTTATTGCATTAAGCTTTTTATTATAATACAGGGCCATCTCAACACTTGGTTCGAATGCCTTGCATATTATATCTTTAATTTTGTGT
>JAZSKL010000214.1:0-11086 GCA_045534855.1 Acutalibacteraceae bacterium | reverse complement strand
CCCATTTTCTTTGCTAACCATCAAGCACTGCCATAGTTTCTTCTCTCCCAGCGCATTGTCGCCTGCCGTGGTTTTAAAGACTACATAAAGATGTATTTTGATACCGCAACAAACGGGAATTCTTCTGAAAAGCTTTATGATTTCCTTAATAGCAAGGGAATTACAACCGATGACGGATTTATAATCGGTTGTATGCAGTTTGAGGTTAACTATATCGGCGGTGCTTACGGTGATGTAGTTGTAGGTGGTATGTATAATATTATTTCCGATGGCGATGCGCTTACTGCAAACCTTTCTGATTATGATGACGGAAAGCATAAGAAGCTTGCAAAACTTACCGGAACTAACCGTCAGGTTGGCGATGGTGTTGCCGAATTCTGGAACCAGAGAGGTAACTATGAGGTAAATGCAGGCGATGAAATTACTTACGGCGTTTTGGCTTTAAATGACTTCGGTACTGCTACACGCAGTTGGGTAGCTCCTGCTATAGGTGCAAAGCATCCTGCAATGAAGATTTCTTCTGTAGAACCTACAGGTAATGCTTACGGTGTTACAGGAAGATTTTCTTCCGAAATGTGGACACCTATTGACCCCGAAATCGGCGCATTCGCTATGTATCTTGAATTGCCTACATACGAAAGCGGCGAGCAATGGGTAATTATGAATAAGTCCTTCGCATTCAGCGATGGAACAACCACCAAGTATATGTCTCCCAACAATATGAAGATTTCTTACCTTGCATTAGACGGTAAGGAATGGATAGACTCTGTTACAAGCTCTTCGGGTCATTTCTATCTGCCTAACGGCTTTAAGGGCTATGTTAAGTGTTATCTTAAAACCGCAACGGACGGTAGCACTACAACCAGCTTCTTTGATGCTTTAAAGGCAAACGGAATTAACTATGAAACCAAGTTGCAGATAAATGCTTATCAGTTTGATGTAAGAAGAGTCGGCGGAGAATACGGTGACCTTGTTATAGGCGGTCCTTACGGCTTAAAGGCAGACGGTAATTCCTTGGAAGCTAATATTACCGACTGGAAATATTCCAATAATGTTTCTAAAATAACAACTTATGTACCAACCCTTACAGCAACCCGTAAGAATTATGCTTATTTTGACGGCAATACCTATTATGAGGGTGCGGCTGTGGCTTCGGGCGTAGCTAAGATATGGGATTTGGCATGGTACAAAGATAATGGTGCATCTCAGGCAACTCTTTCCTGGACAGCTCCCATAGAGCCCGATACCAATAATGCGGCTGTTCGCGCACAATCTCCTATAGCCGAGGGTCAGGGTATGGAAATAGGACCTTCAAACTTATTGATTCATCCGAATACCGAAATTGATCCGGAAATAAATGCTTTAATGCTTTATGTTGAGTTGCCTTTACAGGGCACTCCTTTGGTAGACGGTCCCGGTCAATGGGGTGATTACACCATTAAAACCAATGCAGGTACATTCTATCAGCACAGATCAAGTGCTAAATTTGGCAGAATGTATAAAATGACCATAAGCTACCTTGAGCGTGACGGCAAGGAATGGAAAGTAGCCGAAAATAGCGGCAATAATGAAAATTTCTTACTTCCCAACGGATTTAAAGGTTACATTAAATTACATCTTGATACCGCTATTGCTGATACTTCTACCGGAAAGACTTTGTATGAGCATCTCGAAAGCCAAAGCCTTGATACCACAAAGCCTTTCCGTGTTACTGATATAAATATTGTATTCGGTTGGCTTGGCGGTAAGTTCGGTGACTTCGTTGTAGGCGGTATGTATGAGATTACCGAAGACGGTGACGGCATTTATGCAAACCTTTCCGATTCTGACGGTTCAAATGCTAAGTATACCTGCCTTACAACCTATAAGAGCGATAATGAAAACCGTATAGCAATTATTGAAGATGTTGTAGAAAATATGGCTGATCCGGATATTGCAGACGGTGAAGCTATTCATAATGCAATTGATGCTTATAACAATATAGATGATGAATATGCAGGCAATGTAAGCGAAGATACACTTAATGCACTTTATGCTATCGAGGATGCTCATAACGTATACCGTCCTACATTTATCGGTTCTACCGTTAAGAATGCACCCTTTGATGATGATCAGGCACTTCGTATTGATATGACTATTGATACTACTGCCGCTACCAATGCAGGCTATACCGCTACCGAATACGGTATCGTAGTTCTGAAAGATAAGCTTTGGGGCAATAGTGACAGATTTGATGCGGCGGCAGAAAATGCAGATGTTTATAAGGTTGAAGAAGTAGCTAACGGCGGCGTTATCAACTACAGCTTCCTTGTTGAAACCAACGATGCGGCTGTAATGCAGCTTGACCATTATGTTCGTGCCTATGTTGTTTATACAAACGGAACCGATACCGTTACTGTTTGGAACGCAAGATATGCAAGAGATGCATATCAGTCTATTGGCGGCGGCGAAGCAGAAGCTGTTGTTGCTGCTGTAAACGATTTCTATTACAGAACATCACTTCTTGAAACTGCAAGCTATCTTAATGTTGCTGTTCTTGCCGGTGCCGAGTACGGTGATGCTGATATGAGCGGTGATATTGATACCAATGATATAGTAGCTCTCAGAAAGCATTTACTTGGCACTGTAGAAAATGTTTATGATTTTGTTGTTGATATGAACGGAAACGGAAAGGTTAATGTTGCTGACCTTGTTCGTTTCAAGAAATACTTTGCCGATACCGAAAATGTAAAGATCGGCGCTGCTAAATATGATACCTATTCATTTATAGATACCCCCGCAAGTGAAGCAGTTGAGACTTCGGTTATGTCCCTTAATGAAACCGATGTTTCAAATGCCGAAAAGGATATAACAATTACATCCTTTAACGTTGGTCACTTCTATCTTGGAACACAGTACGGTATAAATCCCGGTGCTTACGGTGCTGATAATGCACAAAAGGCTCTTGACGGTTGGGAAGCATTCTTTGAAAAGGCTGCTACCAAGAGCGATATTTATGCAATTCAGGAGTACGGCAACAAGTTTTATTGGGATGATACAACAACCATTACTCCCGAAGAAGTACTTTTAGGCGAGGGCAAGCCCTTTAAGCAGGTAGATGTGTTCTATGGTCATACTCAAAATAATATGGAAATGGGTATGGCTTACGCTGCAAGCAGTGCAACAAACTACGATGTTCATAACATTACCTACGGTTATGTAGGCGGTAAGGATACATTCTATCGCCGCGCATATCTTAAAGGTTATATAACCATCAAGGGCGTAGAGGTTGCTATAATCAATATTCATCCGGGCGGTTACGGTAGCGTAAACGGTAATTCCTGGGATAACGGTTCATTTATGTGGAAAGACTGCTTTGATGAACTTGTAGCTTTAGCTAACGAAGAAGAATATTGCATTATTCTCGGTGATACCAATACAAACACCTGCGGCGCATATATGGAGTCAAGAGGCTTCTATGCTGCTAACTGCGGTGCGTTTGGTGAGCTTAATACCAATATGTACGGTGTAGATAATTTTATTGATAATATAATTACCACTCCGAACATTAAGATTCTTTCTGCTGAAGCTGTTGCAGATGACAGAGGCGGTTCAGACCATTATCCGATTACTGCTGAACTTTTCATTGATACCGAAATGGGAAGCACAAAGGGTATGTTTGATATAGCTGTTGATACTTTAGGCTTTGCTATAGGCAGATATTGATTGAAAAATCAAAGTTAAACTAATTTAAGCTAAATTTAATGCGGATGTCTCAATTTGAGGCATCCGCATTTTTGCGTGTTTTATATTAGAATTATAATATACTTTACCTATTTAACCACCAAACGCCAAAGGTGAGGTATGAGGCAAAGGCTACCCAGATTAGGTAAGGTATTTGGAGATATGCCGCAAGCGGGCTTATTACTCGGTATTTTATAATAGTGCGTATTATAAGAAACAGTAATATCAGAATCCAGATAAATGCGAACAAAAAAGCACGCATATTGAAGAAAATTATACTCCAGAAAAAGTTGAAGAAAAGGCTCAAGGCATAGGTGTAAAGAGCGGATTTCTTTTGCGGCATACTCGCGGTATCATTAGTATAAATAATTGCCGCGCTTATTCCCATAAGCACAAATAAAATACCCCAGACTATAGGAAATACAATTGACGGCGGAGACAACGGCGGCATTTTTATTTCGCTGTATATATCCATATTATTTCTTGTAAAAAATGCGGATAAACCGCCAACAGCGAGAGCAATGAGTATTGAAATTACATACGGTTTGACTTTTTTCTTCATATAATTATCACCTGATATAATTATATGGTATATTGCGCCTTTTAATACATTTATAAAAAAACAAAACCGCTTTGAGACGGTTCTGTTTTTTAAATTATTTAAACTGTGAAACTATGCTGTTATAATCCTCAGGGGAGAGGTTAGCGTAAAATCCGTCACCTACATATGCAACATCATCTATAGCTATAAGCTTGGATTTTTGACCATAGGTAAAATTAACAACGCAGTTACATCCATTTTGAATAGCTGTTTGCGCCATAATGTTTTTAAGGTCATTTAGCGTTCTTAACTGTGCTCCGAAGCCACCCACACGTGTTGAAGCTGTAAAGCGTTTAACGGCGCGCGGATGCTCTCCCTCAATAAAAACTATACCATAATGAACGGTGACGAAAGCCATTTATCTTACCTGCCTTTCAAGCACAGTGATAAACTCCTGTCTTGCAGCGCCAAAACCTGGTATATCGGCAGTGGCGCAGCTTATAACTCTCCAACCCTGTTGAGCATAGGCGTTAATTGCCTGCTCAAGTATTGCAGGGTCAAATTTTCCCGAAAACCACTTATCCTTTTGGGATAAAACCTTATATTCATAGCGAACACTGTTAGATGCGGTTGCAGTATTGGTATTAAAATCAAAATTCATACCCTGTTCCGCAGCAGGAGGTGGGGGAGGAGCATTGTATGTAGGTTGGGTAGGATTCTGAAAATTTTGTGGTGCGAAAGTTGCGCCGCAGGCTGTGCAAAAAGCACTTCCGTCAGGAAGTTGTGTGCCGCAGGTAGTACAAAACATAAAAATTCTCTCCTTAAAATTTTTTATATATAAATAATAACATTAAGAGAAGATATTGTCAAACGTAATATAATCTTATTGTTGTTTTTTGTAGAGAAAAGTGTTAAAATTAAAATAAGTCCAAGGTGTTGCAGGGAGAATAAAATATGTTTGGGAAGTATAAAGATTGTGTTTTAAATTTAATAGTTCCAACGGTTCTTTTCGGTTCGGTTATAGGCGCTTTATCTGCGGCGGTTATAGCGGTGTTCAAGTTTGGCGCCAAGTATGCTGTAGAGTTTTCCGAAGAGATTTACAGTTTATTAAGAGAAAATTGGTATTACATACCGGTTATTTTGGTTTTGCTTGTTGCTTTTTCGTTTTTACTTGTTTTTATTTATAAAAAAGAGCCTAATATTAAAGGCGGAGGTATACCCACCTCAATAGCTGTTATTCGCGGAGTAATGTCCTTTAATTGGCTTAAAAGTCTTATTGGAACATTCTTTTTGTCGCTTTCATCATTTTTAATTGGTGTTCCGCTCGGAACAGAAGGGCCTTGTGTTCAGATGGGTACTTCTTTGGGCAGAGGATGTGTTTCTCCCTTTATTAAAAAGCATTCCAAATGGGGAGATTATTCGATGACGGCGGGTGCTTGCGCCGGATTTGCAACAGCAACGGGCTCTCCGTTAGCAGGAATGATTTTTGTTTTGGAAGAGATTCATTGCAGTATATCTACTCCTTTGATTATGGTTACTGCTGTTTCTGTAATGTCAGCTTATGCAGTAAGTGCATTGATTGCGCCGATTTTTGGTATAAGCACAACACTTTTTCCAAAAATGGATATTTTGAACTTAAAGGCAGGCGATTTTTGGCTTCCGCTTGCAGTTGGTATTCTTTTTGGAGTATTTGCAGTGCTGTTCTTTAATTATTATCGTTTAATATGCGGCTTTTGTAATAAAATTTTAAATAAAATACCAAATTATTGCAGAATACTTTTGGTTTTTGTATTAACGCTTATTTTTGGCCTTTGCGGCTTCTCATTTGTTTCAACAGGGCATGAATTGACGCTTTCTCTTTTTGATACCAAAACTGCGATACTTATGCTTTTGGCGGTATTATTGGTGCGTACAACGCTTACGCTTTTTGCTAACTCAAACGGCATTACCGGCGGTATGTTTATTCCTGTACTCGCAATAGGGGCTGTGCTTTCTGCGGTTTTAGGTAAAATTGCCATCGAGTATTTTGGGCTTGATCAATCATATTATTCGGTTATAATCGTGCTTGGAATTACGGCAAGCATTGCGGGAATTATGAAAATGCCGGTAACTGCAATCCTTTTTTCCGTTGAAGCGCTTTCCTGTATAGAAAATGTTATTTATGTTGTTGCGGTTTCGGTTGTTTCCTTCGGCGTTGCTGAATTTTTGGGTGCGAAATCTACAACCGAATGCGTTTTGGAAGCTAAAATAAAACAAAAGGAAAAAAATAAAAACTATGCCGAAGTACAAAACACTTAATGAGCATTACCGCGAAAAGTACGGCTGTAAGGTTTATAAGCTTTCTTTAGATGCAGGCTTTACCTGCCCTAACAGAGACGGCACTTGCGGTGATAAGGGTTGTATTTTTTGCGGTTCGAGCGGCGGCGGTGAGTTTGCCGAGCAGTTTGACGGTAATATATTAAAACAGCTTGAAAAGGCAAAGGAAAGGGTTTTAAATAAGGTTAAGGATGGCAAATTTATAGCCTATTTTCAAGCATTTACCAACACCTATTCTGATATAAAAACGCTTGAAAGGCTTTATATGCAAGCAATATCGCCCGATTATATTGTAGGGCTTTCTATTGCAACAAGACCTGATTGTTTGGGTACGCAAACGGTAGAGCTTCTTGAAAAAATAAATAAAATCAAACCTGTCAGTATTGAGTTGGGACTTCAAACAACAAACGAAGAAACCGCGCGTTATATAAGGCGCGGCTACAAAACGTCCGTTTACTTTGATGCTGCAAAGAGGCTTAAAACAGCGGGTATTGAGGTTGTAACCCATATAATCATAGGTTTGCCTTATGAGAGGGAAGAGGATATTTATAAAACGGTAAGCGATACCGTAAATGCCGGTACAGACGGTGTTAAATTTCATCTTCTGCACGTTCTTAAAAATACCGATTTGGCTATAGAGTATGAAAACGGTAAATTCGAATGTTTATCACTTGAAAACTATGCAAAAATACTTTGCAACTGTATAAAACTGTTACCCAAAAATACGGTGGTTCACCGAATAACGGGTGACGGTGATAAAAAAATACTTATAGCACCTCTTTGGAGTGCTGATAAGAAAATGGTTTTAAATTATTTAAACGCATATCTAAATAAAAATTTATAAAGGGTGGTTTTTTAAAATGGTAAAACACATTATTCTTTGGAAGCTTAAGGCTGAGCACAACAATGATGCTGTAAAGCAGGCTATGAAGCAAAATCTTGAGGCACTTTTAGGTAAGGTGCCCGGACTTTTAGAGATTAAAATTCAAACCGAATGTCTTAATAGCTCTAACGTTGATGTTATGCTTTATTCGGTGCTTGAAAGCGAGGATGCTTTAAAGGGGTATGCTGTTCATCCCGATCACGTTTATGTTGCCGATACCTTTGTACGTCCGTTTACCGAAACACGTTCCTGTATAGATTTTGTTGAATAAAAGGAGAAAATTATGAAAGCCTGTATTATTCAGCCGCCTTATTCGCGCGATGTTTCGCTTTCGGATGAGTATTTTAATTACAAAATTAAAAAGCTTGATGAATGTGAAAGAGATATTGATATTATAGTTCTTCCGGAATACAGCGATGTGCCTTGCGCTACTGCTGATTTAGAGGAAACCTTATATTATCATAAAAAGTATATCGGTATACTTCTTGATAAATGCGTTGAAACGGCGATACGTTGCAATGCCCTTGTTTTTGTGAACGCATTAAGCCTTGAGGAGACAGGGTACCGCAATACAACATACTGTTATAACCGCAAGGGAGAATTGGTTGGTAAATACTTTAAAAAACATCTTCCTCCGCTTGAGCTTGAAACACTGAAGCTTGACAGCGAGTATACATTTGAGCCCTCCGAGCCGTATGTTCTCGAAATAGAGGGATTGCGTTTCGGATTTCTTACCTGTTATGATTTCTATTTCTATGAGGCTTTTGCCGCTATAGCAAGAAAGGATGTTGATATAATTATCGGCTGTTCTTTGCAACGAAGTGATACTCATAGTGCAATAGAAATAATGTGCCGTTTTCTCGCTTACAATACAAATGCTTATGTTATACGTTCATCTGTAAGCTTTGACGAAAAATCGGATATTTGCGGTGCTTCAATGGTTGTGAATCCGAAAGGTGAAGTGCTTTGCAATATGAAAGGCCGTTTCGGTATGGAAACGGTTGAGTTTGACCCGAAAGATAAATACTATAAGCCCGCAGGCTACGGTAATCCGCCTGCTTCTCATTATCAGTATATTGAATACGGCAGAAAGCCGTGGCAATACCGCAACGGTGGTGCCGCAATGGTTGCAGAGGACCGCTTTATGAAATACCCTCGCCTTTGCGCGCACAGAGGTCTTAATGCGGTAGCTCCCGAAAACAGTATGCCGGCATTTGGTGCGGCAATTTCTCTCGGCGCTCGAGAAATAGAGTTCGACCTTTGGGAAACTAAGGACGGTGAAATAGTTTCCTGCCATGATGATGTGCTGGATAGGGTGAGTGACGGAACGGGAAAGATTTACGAGCATACATACGATGAGCTTTCAAAGCTTGATTTCGGTGTGAAATTCGGCGAAAAGTATAAAGGTCTTAAAATTGTTCGCTTTGAGGAAATACTCAAAAAATTTGCGGGACAAACCGTTATGAATATTCACGTTAAGACCTTGGGCGATGATTATAACGGGGCTGCGGCTAAAAGGATAATAGAGCTTGTAAGAAAATATGACTGTGCAAAACAAGTGTATTTTATGATTAGTCACAATGGTGTTATAAGAAAGTTTAAGGAATTAGCTCCGGATATTGCCGTTTGTGTAGGTCAACTGTTCGGTGAGGGTGAAAAATGGTCGATCGTTGACAGAGCAATAGAGCTTGGTGCTCAAAAGGTTCAGTTATTTAAACCTTATTTCAATCAGGAAATGATAGATAAAGCTCATGCACACGGTATAACTTGCAATGTTTTCTGGTCGGATGATGAAAAGGAAGCTAAAGAGTTTTTGGAAATGGGTATTGATACAATACTCACAAATGATTATTTGAAGCTTTCAAATGCCTTGAATATCAAGTGATGAAATAAAAGGAAAGCAACAAACAAAACGCTTGTTGCTTTCCTTTTTTATGTTTGTTTACCTTTATTTATCTTTGTACTCTTCCTGAACCGTCACCGCCGGCAAGCTTTTCAACCTCACTTACCGAAACGCGGTTAAAGTCACCCTCGATAGTGTGCTTGAGTGCGGATGCAGCAACAGCAAATTCTATTGCAGACTGCGTATCCTTGCCGTTAAGTAATGCATAAATGAGTCCGCCGCCGAAAGAATCGCCTCCGCCTACACGGTCAACAATATGCAGGTGATATTCCTTTGAGAAACAGTAGTTTTCACCGTCATAAAGCATGGCTGCCCAATCATTATCGTTAGCTGAAATAGAGGAACGAAGTGTTATTGCAACCTTTTCAAACTGGAATTTATCAGCAAGCTGTTTTGCAACACTCTTGTAGCCTTCCTTATCAAGCTTACCGCCGTAAATATCTGTATTTTCAGCCTCAATGCCGAAAACATCCTTTGCATCCTCTTCGTTGGAAATGCAAACATCAACATATTTACAAAGCTTGGTCATAGCTTCTCTTGCTTCGTCTCTTGTCCAGAGCTTTCCGCGGTAGTTAAGGTCACAGCTTATTTTAACGCCTTTAGACTTTGCGGCAATACAAGCCTGCTCACAAATTTTAACAAGATTCTCGCCGAGAGCGGGGGTAATGCCTGTAAAATGGAACCAATCTGCGCCCTCGAAAATGCTGTCCCAATCAAAATCTTCCTCGGATGCTGTTTGAATGGCTGAATGAGCGCGGTCGTAAATGCAAACACTGCCTCTTTGAGAAGCGCCTTTTTCGAGGAAGTAAATACCAACACGCTCACCGCCGCGAGCGATTTTAGATGTATCAACGCCAAAGTATTTAAGCGAATCAACAGCCGCCTGACCTATTGCATGCTTTGGCAATTTGGTTACATAAGCGGCATCAATACCGAAATTAGCAAGCGAAACAGCAACATTTGCTTCACCGCCGCCGAATGTTGCCTGCATCTGGTCGTTTTGAAAAAAGCGGTAATAGCCGTTAGGGGCAAGTCTCAACATTATTTCACCGAAAGTTACTACTCTCATTTTCTTATCTCCTTTAAAAGTGCTACAGCTTCTTTTGTTAGCTGTTCAATTTCATCGAATTTTCCATCGTTTATCTTGTCACCGGGTACCATCCAGCTACCGCCGCAAGCAAAAACAGCCTTGCAGCCAAGATAATCGGCAAGATTATTAACACCTATACCACCGGTAGGCATAAAGCGTATTTGTGTATAAGGAGCAGACATAGCCTTAATCATTTTAACTCCACCCGCAGCTTCGGCAGGGAAGAATTTCAAGGTGTTCAAACCAAAAGACATAGCGGTTTCAACCTCGGTAGGGGTGCAAACACCGGGGATAATCGGATATTCGTTATCAAGGCAGTGCTTAACAACATTGGGGTTAAATCCTGGGCTTACAATAAATGATGCGCCTGCCGCCATAGCGCGGTCAGCTTGTACAGGTGTAAGAACTGTGCCTGCACCTAAAAGAAAATCCGGGTAATTTTCGTGTATAATACGGATGGCATCCTCTGCGGCATCTGTTCTGAAGGTTATTTCAGCACAACAAAGACCGCCGTTTTTGAGTGCTTTTGCAAGCGGTAATGCATCCTCTGCACGGTCAATTTTAACTACAGGTATAATACCTGTATCACTGACTTTTTTTAAAGTCGGATCGTAGCCATGTCGTTCTGTG
>JAZSKL010000177.1:0-3369 GCA_045534855.1 Acutalibacteraceae bacterium | reverse complement strand
GTCACCCTTGCCTTTTGCTCTGCACCCATATCCTCGTGCAAATCAGCAATTACATCGCCTTTTGCCTGAATATACTCTGCCCTCCAAGGAACACCCGATGCCGCAACAGGGTAAACCGCAGCGGTATGGTCAACAAAATAGGTGTCGAATCCCGACTTTTTAATCTGTTCGGGAGTAAGGTTTCTGGTAAGCTGATGAACCATAGCGCAAACCATTTCGAGATGCGCCAATTCCTCTGTTCCGATATCCGTAAGGATACCCTTTACCTCTTTGTAAGGCATTCCGTAACGTTGAGTAAGATAACGCATAGACGCTCCAAGCTCACCGTCCGGACCGCCGTATTGACTAATAATAATTTGAGCGTATTTAGGGTTGGGGGTTTTGATTTTTACAGGGTATTGCAGTCTTTTTTCATATTGCCACATAACTTCAATCCTCCTCTATTTCCCACGGCCATGGGTCGTTAATCCAAGCCCAGCTCTGGCAGGGCTCGGCATCGTCTACAGTGATTATAAGCTTGCCGTATTTTGCTTCGTAAGCGGCAAGGGTATCACGGTAACGGCGGCGGTATTCTTCAAGCAACGACATTGCCTGATGATTTTGCGGATGGGTATCCAAAAAGAGAACGAGCTCATGTTTTGCGAACTGCAACGCTTTTAATCTTTTTAACAGCATCTTCTTATCGTTCATAACCTGCACTCGACCTCCTTACAGAACGGCTTGTCAAGTGACGGGAAAAGTGTGCCGCGGCAAAGTCCGTCTTCGGCATCATAAACGCTGTCAAGCGGTTGAGTAACCAAAAAAGCAAGAACGGGAAGCGTTGCTGCGCTGTCACACATATCGCATTTTCTAATATCCATTTTAAATTCTCCTTTTATACTTTTGTCCGATGTAGGTATTCCCTACACAACATACTATTAAAAAAGGAATAAGTTTGTTACTAATGAAAAATCATAAAAAACAGGAGGCGATATGCCTCCTGTCAGATTTCGATTAGCACTCTATATAAAAGAGTGCTAATTTTACATATTGTTCATAATTTATTAACAAATTCCACGTCACACCGCCGTATACTATTTAATGGTAAAAGCAGGTATTCCTGCACTATTATTTTTTTGCAAAGGTGATAAAAATGCGTACAAAGCAGTTTAAATCAGAATCCAAAAAGCTAATGGATATGATGATTAACTCAATTTACACTCATAAGGAGATTTTTTTGCGTGAAATCATTTCTAATGCCTCCGATGCATTGGACAAGCTTTATTTCCGCTCGCTTACCGATTCTTCGGTTGGTCTTAAAGCCGATGAATTTGTTATCCGCATTTCGGTTGATAAGGAAAACCGCACTATTTCCGTAAGTGATAACGGTTGCGGTATGACCGAAGCCGAGCTTGACAGTAACCTCGGTACTATCGCAAAAAGCGGTTCGCTTGCCTTTAAAACCGAAAACGAAAAGACCGAAAATGTTGATATAATCGGTCAGTTCGGTGTTGGCTTCTATTCAGCATTTATGGTAAGCGATACCGTAACGGTTGAAACCCGCGCTTACGGCAGTGACGAAGCTTTCCGTTGGAACTCAAAAGGCGCAGAGGGTTATACCATTGAGCCTTGCGAAAAGTATGATTTCGGTACGACCGTTACTATGCACATCAAAGAAGATACCGATGATGAAAAGTACAGCGAATTCCTCGACCAATACCGCATAAGCGCGCTTATACGCAAGTATTCTGATTATATCCGCCACCCGATAAAGATGAATTTTGTAACCAAACAGCCTGTTGATGGCAAAGAGGGCGAATATGAGGATGTAATAGAA
The DNA here is from genome assembly GCA_045534855.1 of Acutalibacteraceae bacterium. Taxonomy (GTDB): domain Bacteria; phylum Bacillota; class Clostridia; order Oscillospirales; family Acutalibacteraceae; genus UBA737. Next base: position 1,553 of record JAZSKL010000177.1, on the reverse strand, counting down.
GACCGCACCCTTAACAGTATGATACCAATCTGGAAAAAGGGCAAATCCGAACTTAAGGACGAAGATTACAACAACTTCTACAAAGAAAAATTCTATGATTTTGAAGACCCGATGCGTGTTATCCACACTAAAACAGAGGGTCAGGCTACCTATAGTGCGCTTATGTATATCCCCCGCCACGCTCCGTTTGATTACTACACCAAGGAGTTTGAAAAGGGCTTACAGCTTTACTCCAAGGGCGTTTTAATAATGGAAAAATGCGGCGATTTACTGCCCGACCATTTCAGCTTTGTTAAGGGTCTTGTTGACAGCGAAGACCTTTCCCTCAATATTTCCCGCGAGATGTTACAGCATGACGGTCAGTTGAAGCTTATTGCAAAGACTTTGGAAAAGAAGATAAAGTCCGAGCTTGAAAAGATGCTTTCAAAAGAGCGCGAAGAATATGAAAAATTCTTCAAGGCATTCGGTATACAGCTCAAATTCGGCATTTACAACGATTACGGCATCCATAAGGATACCCTCAAAGACCTGCTTATCTTCACCTCCTCCCTCAACAAAACCTATGTTACCTTAAAGGAATATGTATCACGTATAGCCGAGGGTCAGGACAGCATCTACTATGCTTGCGGAGAAACGATTGAAAAGATTGAAATGCTTCCGCAGTGCGATGCAGTTAAGGATAAGGGTTACGAAATACTTTATCTCACCGAAAATGTTGATGAATTCTGCCTTAAAATGATGGCTGAATATGACGGTAAGAAGTTTATAAATGTATGCGATAACAGCCTTGATCTTGCTTCCGAGGACGAAAAGAAAGCGCTTGAGGGCGAGAACAACGCAAACCGCGATATGTTCGATGCTATGAAAGAGGCTATAGGCGATTCCGTAAACTCGGTACGCTTCACCAACAAGCTTAAACAGCATCCTGTTTGCCTTACAAGTGAGGGTGGAATCTCACTCGAGATGGAAAAGACGCTCAACGCAATGCCGGGTGCCGGTGACAACAAGGTAAAAGCGCAGGTTGTTCTTGAAATCAACGCAACCCACGCCATAGCCGATAAGCTAAAAGCACTTTTTGAAAGCGATAAGGAAACACTTTCGAAATATGCACGCCTGCTTTACGGCGAGGCTTGCTTAATTGCGGGAAAAGCAGTTGCCGACCCTGTTGAACACAGCACACTAATCTGCGAGCTTATGACAAAATAAAATTAAATATTAAGGGGCTGTCCCATTAAAGTTAATGCGTACAAATTCCGCCTCAATCTGATGAGGGAGGTGGCAAAACGTAGTTTTGACGAAGGGAGAGAAAAGCAAAAAATACTATTATTTAGTTTTCTCTCCTTCAGTCTCGTTTCACTCGACAGCTTCCTCGGAAGTCGGAAGCCTTTGGAGTAACAAATCCGTTTGTTTGTGCGTTTTATCTTTAATGAGACAGCCTCTTTTATTTTATCCTGCAATTATTTTTTTGATACGAACTATATCCTTACTATTTACTTTTACATCCACATTAACATCCAAAATATGCTCATCCAAAACATAATTAGTCAAAATAG
>JAZSKL010000102.1:0-2607 GCA_045534855.1 Acutalibacteraceae bacterium | reverse complement strand
CGCTTGTTGTATGGCAGACAGGTTCGGGTACACAGTCTAATATGAACTCTAACGAGGTTATTGCTAACCGCGGCAACCAGATTGCAGGAAAGACTCTTTTACATCCTAACGATGACTCTAATATGAGCCAGTCTTCTAACGATACTTTCCCCACAGCTATGCATATTGCGGCAGTTCTTGCTTTAGAGGATAAGCTTATTCCTGCGGCTGAAGAATTGATAAACACCTTTAAAAGACTTGAAGAAGAGAATGAGGGTATCGTAAAGAGCGGCAGAACCCATCTTCAGGATGCTACTCCTATTAAGTTCAGTCAGGAAATCAGCGGTTGGCGTTCCAGCCTTGAAAAGGATGTTGAGCTTATTAAACGCTCAATCGATCCGCTTCGTGAGTTAGCTCTCGGCGGTACTGCTGTTGGTACAGGTCTTAACGCTCCTAAGGGCTTTGATACCGGTGTTGCTGAAGAGGTTTCCAAGATTACAGGAAAGTCTTTCGTTACAGCAGAAAATAAATTCCATGCTTTAACCTCTAAAGATGAGCTTGTTTTTGCTCACGGTGCAGTTAAAGCCCTTGCTTGTGATATGATGAAGGTTGCTAATGACGTTCGTTGGTTAGCTTCGGGTCCGCGTGACGGTCTTGGCGAAATTTTTATTCCTGAAAACGAGCCCGGTTCTTCAATTATGCCCGGTAAGGTTAACCCCACACAGTGTGAGGCTGTAACAATGGTTGCAGTTCAGGTAATGGGTAACGATGTTGCTATCGGTATGGCGGCTTCTCAGGGTAACTTTGAGCTTAACGTATTTATGCCTGTTTGCATCTATAACTTCTTGCAGTCTGCCCGTCTTTTGGCTGAAGCTATTGTTTCCTTCAATAAGAACTGTGCTGTAGGAATTAAGGCAAATAAAGAAAAGATGCACCACAATTTGCATAACTCTTTAATGCTTGTTACTGCTCTTAATCCGTATATCGGTTATGAAAATGCGGCAAAGACTGCTAAAAAGGCATTTAAAGATAATATTTCACTTAAAGAGGCTTGTGTAGAACTTGGTTTCTTAACTGCCGAAAAATTTGATGAGGTTTTCCATCCGGAAGAGATGGCGTAATTCGGAGGTAATTTAATGAAGGTTAGTTATTTCCCCGGATGCACTTTAAAAAACAAGGCAAAAGAGCTTGATTTGTATTCATATAAATCAGCAGAAGCCTTGGGTGTTACTCTGGAAGAAATTGAAAACTGGCAATGCTGCGGCGGTGTATTTACAACCGCAAACGATGAGGTTGCTACAAAGCTTTCATCGGTTCGCGCATTGAAGTATGCACTTGATAAAAATCAGCCGCTTGTAACGGTTTGCTCTGCTTGTCACAATGTTATCAAGCAGACAAACTATGCGGTTAAGACCAATTCTGAATTTGCTGATAGGGTTAACCGTTATATGGCAGAGGACGGTTCATATAACGGTGAAGCTGAGGTTTATCATTACCTCGAAATGCTGCGTGATTTAGTTGGTTTTAACGTAGTTAAGGAAAAGGTTGTAAACAGCTTAAAGGGTAAAAAAATTGCGGCATATTATGGCTGTCTTTTGTTGCGTCCTAACAGCGTAATGCGTATGGATGACCCTGAAAATCCTACTATTATGGAGGATTTCATTAAGGCTCTCGGTGCAGATGCGGTTGTTTATGCAAAAAGAAACGAGTGCTGCGGCGGATATATTTCGCTCGAAAGCCCCGATACTGCAAAGAAAAACAGCATGGCAATTATAGAAAACGCAAAGGCAGCAGGTGCCGAGATGATTATAACCGCCTGCCCTCTTTGTAAATACAATCTTGTAAAAAGCGGTGCTGATATACCTGTTGTTTATTTCACCGAGCTTTTGGCTGAAGCTCTCGGCGTAAAGGAGGATACAAATGGAAAATAAGTATCTTCGGGAAGACATTATACGCATAAGCGGTGCAGATGTAAGAAAATGTATGAAGTGCGGCAAGTGCTCTGCAACCTGTCCTGCATACGATGTGATGGAATATCATCCGCATCAGTTTGTAAGTATGGTAGAAAGCGGCGATATTGAACCGCTTCTTAATTCAAAATCACTTTATAAATGCTTGTCTTGCTTTGCTTGTATTGACAGATGCCCAAGAGGCGTTCAACCTGCTAAAGTTGTTGAGGCTGTGCGTCTTACCGCAACAAGAAAACAGGGCGCAAACTATATGACAGCTAACGATGTTCCGGCAAATATTGATGAGGATACCCCTCAGCAGTTGCTCGTGAGCGCATTCAGAAAATATACAAAGTAAAGGAGGAAAAGACAGATGCAAAGAGTTGGCGTTTTTGTGTGTTGGTGCGGCAGTAATATTGCAGGTACGGTTGATGTGCAGGCAGTGTCTGAAGCTTTGAAAAATGAACCCGGCGTGGTCTTTTCCACCAACTATCAGTATATGTGTTCGCAGGCAGGTCAAGTCGGAGGCCAAGCGGTCTTAAGACAAAAGCTCCTGACAACCCCTTGGCTCACAGAAGGCCATGGCTACGATCCGACTTGGTACGGTTGATGTGCAGGCATTGTCTGAAGCTTTGAAAAATGAACCCGGCGTGGTCTTTTCCACCAACTATCAGTATAT
>JAZSKL010000045.1:0-4607 GCA_045534855.1 Acutalibacteraceae bacterium | reverse complement strand
GATGCTACAATATAATCAAGCAATGCCGTACATCCCTCTGTTACATCGTTTTCCGTTGCGATAAAATCCCCTGTATACCACGGGTCGGCAACATCACGTTCCGAGCCCACAAAAGACAGAAGCTTAAATACCTTGTTTTCTGCATCACCGCCAAATATACGCTCCATATTACGCATATTTGCGCTATCCATACCTATTATGTAATCGTACTCATCGTAATTATTACGCAAAAGCTTCCTTGCTACCTTTCCGCTACAGGAAATTCCGCGTTTATTAAGCAAAGCTCTTACAGGCGGATAAACAGGATTGCCTAATTCTTCCGATGATGTTGCCGCAGAAGCAATATAAAAATTATTTGAAAGTCCCCTATCCTCTACCAACTGTTTCATAATAAATTCTGCCATAGGACTGCGGCAAATATTGCCGTGGCATACGAAAAGTATTTTTATCATAAGTTTACCACCTTTTAATTGAACCCTCTTCGGCTCCCTCTGATGAGGGAGGCACTGTCTCTGCTAATTTTTTATTTATTATAACATTTCTTCATATTGTCTTCAATAATTTTGTTATGGCAAGGGCGTACCCCTGCACCCCTCAATATTGCTTTTATACACAAAAACGGAGCTGTGAAAACAGCTCCGTTTAATAATGAAATTATATTTATTTCTTTGCCTTGCTGTCGCGGTATTCGCGCCACATAACCCAAAGCGGACCGGAAACAAACATTGAAGAAATACATCCCGAGATAAGACCAAATGCCATAGGAATAGCAAAGGTACGAAGTGATGTAAGACCAAAGAGCTCTGCAACCAAAATAATGGTAAATACAGCAGAAATCGTTGTAACGGTTGTAACAATATTACGAACCATAACGCTTGTTATACTGTGGTCAACAAGTGCTCTTGTTTTAAGTTCCGGATGATACTTACGGTTTTCACGAACACGGTCATAAATAACGATTGTATCGTTGAGAGAATAACCGAGAAGTGTAAGTACAACTGCAATATAGTTGGAATCAATCTGCAAACGGAAGATAACGCATACAAAGAACGAAACCATTATATCAAGAATAAGTGAACAGAACGCTGTTATAGCGGCTGAAATACCACCGATTCTGCGGAAACGTATACCAACATATATAATAACCAAAACTGCGGTGAGTGCTACTGCTGCGAGACTCTTTTTAAAGAAAGCGCCGGCAACTGTTGGAGCAACAGCCTGAATTTCACCCTCTTCAAACTTATTATCCTTGAATTTTTCCTGCAAATTCTTAAATAATTCAATTTGATCATCGGTAGAAAGAGCTTCGTTGCCCGAGAAGCTTACGGTAATTGTTCTTGTGTCACCTGCCATAGACTCATTTTCGCTAATCGTGAAGTCACGGTCTACAGTCGATTCAATTACATTTTCAACATCTGCAATATTCAACTTACCCTCGTAAACATAAGAAATACGAGTACCGCCGCTGAAGTTAATATCAAGCTTCAAACCGAAAATAATTGTCATCAAAAGGCCGACAACAAGTATAGCGGCGTAGCCGATAATCGAAAATTTAAAAAGCTTTTTAGTATCTAAAATTTTATTAGCCATTTTTCTTACCTCCGTAAAGCCAGGGCTTTCTCAGGAATTTAAGCTGAGAAACACTCTTCAGCATAAGCTTGGAAGCAAAAACGCCCATAATAAGATTGAAGATAACACCTCCAAGCAAGGTATAACCGAACGAATAGATAGAACCGGTAACCGCCGTACCGAACAAGGACATAACGGGTGAGAAAATCTTTGCGATAAAGGTATCGGGAGAACCGAACGCACCCATAAGTACCAAGGAAACAATAACGATTGTAACGTTACCGTCAATAACTGCACTAAAGCTGTTTTTGAAACCGCTGTCAATAGCGCCGTCAATGGTCTTACCCTTCTTGAATTCATCACGGATACGCTCTGCGGCGATAACATTTGCGTCAACACCAACGCCAACAGAAAGGATAATACCCGCAATACCCGGAATTGTAAGAGTAAAGCTATCAATACTTCTGAAGTAACCCGAGATACAAGCTATAGAGCCTGCAAGCTGACCGAGAAGAGCAATAGCAGCAACAAAGCCGTTCATACGGTAGCGTAATATCATAATAAGGCAAACAATGGCAAATGCGATAGCACCTGCAATAACCATAACCTCAAGAGCATTTGAGCCGAGTGTCGGAGATACTACCTGAATGTTATCGATCTTAAGGCTGAAAGGCAATTTACCGGAGTTGATCTGATCAGCAAGCTCTTTTGCGCTTTCTGCGGTATAACTACCCTCTATGTAACAGCTATCACTATCAATACGCTCATTAACTGTAGGAGCAGAAAGGAAGGTTTTTTCAACCTTTGTTGTAGGTTCATTAGTTGTGCTTTCGGTGGTTGTACCGTCAGCTGTTTCAGCTTCTGCAGTTTCCTGCTTAGTTTCTTCTACCGGAACAGTACGCTCAAGCCACATAGAAATCTGGCTTCCAACAAGGCTTGCAGTAGCTTCGGAGAACTTTTTCTTACCCTGTTCGGTAAATTTAAGCTCAACTATATAAGCGCCTGTTTCGGGATGTACACCAACATTTGCTTCTTTTACATCTGCAGCACCCTGAAGAATTACATCACCTGTTTCTTCTGCGCCCTTACGGAAAACAAGAATAGCATCGGTTGCGAGTTCATTTACTGTTTTAACAGCATCGAAATCGCTCTCGCCTGCTTTCCAGGGGAAACGAACTATTACCTGATTAGAGGTTGTATCACAGTAAACCTCACTATCGGTAATCTTCTTTTCTGCAAGTCGAAGGCTCATAAGCTCCTTTACAGCCTCGATATCACCATCGGTAACACCGTCAGTCTTTGCGGGTGAGAAAACAGCCTCAACACCGCCCTGAATGTCAATACCCCAACGGATATCTCCTGCGCCTTTAAAATAAATTTCTCTTTTGTCGCCGTAGTAGTTATCAATACCGAAAAAGGCTGTAAATGTAAGAGCCAAAATAAGTATTACAACTACAAAAAATACCGGCTTGCCTGTTCTTTTGGACTTCATGGCAAATCCTCCATTTTTGTACTATTTATTTATTATACATAAATAAACATCTAAAGTCAATTAAAATATATATTTTTTAACAATAAATTATTGTTTAAGCATTTTTTCCAATGCAGCATAGCGAACTGCGGTGCAAAGTACCGAAGAAGCCTTTTCGATTTCGTCAACAGTCGGATAAGACGGTGCGATACGAATATTGGAATCCTCGGGGTCATTACCGTAAGGATAAGGCGCACCTGCCGGTGTTAAAATCATACCTACATCAGCACAAAGCTCAACAACACGCTTTGCACAGCCCTCCATAACATAGAGGCTTATAAAATATCCGCCGTTAGGCTTTGTCCAATGAGCTATTCCCTTACCGTTAAGCTGATTTTCAAATGCCGACAAAACACAATCAAACTTAGGACGTAATATTTCAGCATGCTTTTTCATATGCGCAAGCAAATCGTCAAGCTTCGGGAACATTCTTGCATGGCGAAGCTGATTAAGCTTATCGGGGCCTATTGTCTGGAACTGCATTCTCTTTTTAAGCATTGCAATATTTTCAAGGCTTGCTGCCTCAGCCGCAACGCCTGCACCGGGGAATGTTATCTTTGATGTTGAGGTAAAGATAATCGGTAAATCGGGATTACCGTTCTTAACACACTCATCGTAGATATTAAGAAGTGTATCTCCCTCATCATAAAGGTCATGAATTACATAAGCATTATCCCAGAAAATATGGAAATCACAAGCCGCAGGCTTTAAAGCCGCAAAACGCTTAACGGTTTCATCGCTATAGGTATACCCATCAGGATTGGAGTATTTCGGAACGCACCATATACCCTTAACATCAGGGTCTTTTACAAGTTCTTCAACCACATCCATATCAGGGCCATCGCACGAGGAAGGAACGGCTATCAATTCAAAACCAAAGTACTCGGTTATTGCGAAATGACGGTCATAACCCGGAACAGGACACAAGAACTTACGGTTTTTGTTATTTATCCACGGCTCACCACCCAAACCGTGAGTCATACCCTGAGCAATGGTATCAAACATCATATTAAGCGAGGAGTTACCGCCAACTATTACCTGCTCCGATTTAAGACCGAGAACATCGGCAAAAAGTTTCTTCAACTCCGGTAAGCCATCAAGACCGCCGTAATTACGGCAATCAACACCGCCCTCATTTTTAAATCCGGTATCACTATTTATGATACTGAACATTTTTTCACTTAAATCCGCATTGTCAAAAGCGGGCTTACCGCGCGACATATCAAGAGATAAATTAAGTGAACGCAGATGCTCATACTCTGACTTCACTGCCGCAAATTCAGCTTCCAACTGCTCATGCGACAGTTTACTGTATTCACACATATTTTTTCCTCCCAGAAAAATCAAAAGAAATATACTTTAACTTATATAATATAATATATTATTGCGTATTTTTCAAGTATTTTTACAAAAAAATACTTGAAAAAATGTCGCTGAAAGCCTAAAACCGTACGCGGTAGATATTTGTAGATTTAATTTTATAAAAATATTCCCTCGGATTTATAAA
>JAZSKL010000074.1:0-2966 GCA_045534855.1 Acutalibacteraceae bacterium | reverse complement strand
ATGAACGGTATGAACTATTCTACATTCATTAACGGTCTTAATAAGGCTGGTGTACAGATCAACCGTAAGATGCTTGCTGAAATCGCTGTAAGCGATGCTGAAGGTTTTGCAACACTTGCAAAGACTGCTCAGAAAGCACTTGAAAAATAATATTTTGGATCGCCCGGGATCTTCTCTCGGGCGAATTTTTGCTTTTTATAAGTTAGAAAAAATGGTCTCGGAGGGTTGAAAAATGAACGTTTCTATGAGAATAACAAGCCGTGAAAATCCGCTTGTTAAGCAAATATGTTCCTTGCAAACAAGTGCCAAAGCTCGGCGTGAAAGCGGTCTTTTTCTCCTTGAGGGACTTCGTATTTGTAAGGATGCGTATGAAAACGGCATCCGTTTTGAGAAGCTTGTTGTATCTGACGGTGCGGCGGGAAAATATGCTGAGGAAATCAGCTTACTTTCCGGAAGCGCCGAACAATGCGTTAATGTAACCGATGAGCTTTTTAAAAAGATGAGCGATACTGACTCTCCGCAAGGAATAATGGCGTTAACAGCTATTCCCGAAAAGAAGATGTCACCGTCTAAAGGCGGCAGATATATCGGTCTTGAAAATCTTGCTGACCCATCTAATTTAGGTGCGGTATCCCGTACTGCTGAAGCGCTTGGCGTTTCTGGTATGGTTCTTTGCGGTTGTACTGACCCATATAGCCCAAAAGCTTTAAGGGCATCTATGGGTACGCTTTTGAGAGTACCGCTTTATTTTTCTGATAATCTTATAGATACAGCAAAGAATTGCGGGTTGAGAAGTATAGCCTGTGTTGTTGACAGACAAGCCCGTTCTGTCGCAAGTGTTGATTTCAGCGATGGCGACCTTTTGATGATTGGAAATGAGGCTAACGGATTAACGGAAAATACTAAAAAAAGCGCTGATATTTCGATTACTGTTCCAATGGCAGGAAGGGCAGAATCTCTTAATGCGGCAGCAGCTGCTGCAATTGTAATGTGGGAGATGATGCGCCGATGAGTGATATTTTCGGTGAGGAATTACAGGAACTGCGTTCTTTAATCTGGCTTCAAAAGGTTTTGGGAGTCGGAAGCGGTAAGGTTAATAAAATTCTGTCAGCCTTCGGCGGTGCACAGAATGTATTTCAGTCCGGCAGGGATAAGCGCATAGCAAGCGGATTATTTTCACCCAAAGAAAATGAACGTGCTGATAAATTTGACCTATCCTTTGCTGATGAGATTTTAAACGAATGCAAAATTAAAGGTATTCGCGCTATTGGAATTACAAATGAAAAATTCCCCGAATGTGTGCGTAATATTCCCGACCCGCCTCTTGTATTATATATCAAGGGCGATTTTCCTGATTTTGATAATACACCTGTGTTTTGTATTGTAGGACCGAGAGAGGTTTCTGATTTTGGTAAAAAAGCAGCTTATTCGTTAGCGTTTCGTCTTTCAAAGGCGGGAATGACTATCGTAAGCGGCGGAGCTAAAGGCAGTGACAGTATGGCTCATATAGGAGCTTTAAAAGGTAGCGGGAAAACCGTTGCTGTTCTTCCTTGCGGTATTGAGTTTGATTACCTTAACGAAAATAAACCTTTAAGGGAAGAAATTGTTAAAAGCGGTGGCTGTCTGATTAGTGAATGTCCTCCAAAACACGGTATGATGCGTCATAGTTTTCCTGTAAGGAACAGATTGCTTTCGGCGTTATCTTTAGGGGTTGCGGTAGTTGAAGCGGATTTTGGAAGCGGTGCTTTAATAACCGCTCGTCATGCTTGTGAACAGGGTAAAGATGTATTTGTTATCCCCGGTAATCCAACCCTTAAACAGTATAAAGGTTCAAATGAGCTTTTAAGAGACGGTGCAAAACCGTTAATTGATGCATTGGATATTTTTAATGAATATATCTTACGTTTTTCTGATAAATTAGACCTTAAAAAAGCTTTCGAAAAGCAAGAAAAAACAGTAAAAGAAAAAAGTTTTCAAAAAAAATCCACTTCAGGTCTTTCAAACCAAGCTAAAATAGTATATAATAGTTTAAATAAACAAAAATTCACGGCTGACGATATTGAACAGCAGAATATATCCGATGAAGAACTGCTTGTATGCCTTACAGAACTTGATATGGAGGGTTATATAGCGGCACTTCCCGGTGGATTTTACACACTTTTGTAAAGGAGTCGAACTATGGCAAAGCTTGTAATAGTTGAGTCACCTACCAAGGTAAAGAGTATAAAAAAATATTTAGGAAGCGGCTATGAGGTTATGGCTTCAATGGGTCATATCCGCGATTTACCAAAATCAAAAATAGGAATTGATTTTGATAATGATTTTAAGCCGCAGTATATAACGATGTCTGAAAAAAAGTCGCTTATAAAGACCCTTAAAGAAGCTTCTGAAAAAAGTGACGGCGTACTGCTCGCAACCGACCCTGACCGTGAGGGAGAAGCAATTTCGTGGCATTTGGCGCAGATATTATCTCTTGATTTAAACGATAATAATCGTATAACATTCAATGAAATTACCGAATCGGGCGTTAAAACCGGTATTCAGAATCCGAGAAAGCTTGATATAAATTTGGTCGATGCACAGCAGGCTCGCCGTGTGCTTGACAGAATTGTGGGCTATAAATTAAGTCCTTTTCTTTGGAAAAAGGTTAAAAGCGGCTTGTCGGCAGGTCGTGTTCAAACGGTTGCACTTCGCTTGATTGTTGACCGCGAACGCGAAATTGAAAAGTTTGAGGCTGTTGAGTTCTGGTCTGTTGATGCAAAGCTTGCAAGCGCCCGTAAAACTTTTGTTGCCAAGCTTTACGGTACTGAAGACGGTGAAAAGCTTGAAATAAATGATGAAAAAACTGCAAACGCTGTTGTTAATGCTTTGCATAATGTTGATTATGTAGTTTCTAAAATTAAAAAAGGTGTTCGTAATAAGCAACCTGCACCTCCGTTTATCACTTCAACTTTGCAACAGGAAGC
>JAZSKL010000108.1:0-6562 GCA_045534855.1 Acutalibacteraceae bacterium | reverse complement strand
AAGATTTCATCAGCGTTAGCTGATTTCATCCTTGCGTAGCAAGGAGTTCGTTGTTTATAAGCCCTCAAATCCGTACTCAAAACAAATATTTCACTCATAAAATAATCATATTACATATACAAAAAACGACAGGTCACACCTGTCGTTTTTACGTTTAATTATCTGTATTCATTTCTGCCGTAATAGTACCTTTTGTAAATACGGCGGTCTTTATCGGTTTCGTTAAGAACAGCGCCTAAAAGACGGCATCCGCTCTTTTCAAGCTGGTTTTTAACCTGTGACGCATTTGAACGGCTGATTTTGCCGTTGCTTATAATCATAATTGCACCGTCACAAAAAGCGGCTATTTCGGCGGCATCTATAACTAAACCTAAAGGCGGAGTATCTATTATTATATAATCGTACTCGCGCTTTAAATTCTCCAAAAGCTTTGAAAAATTACCGTTACCAATAAGCTCAACAGGGTTGGGTGGAAAATGACCCGAAAAGATAACATCAAAATTTTCATCCTGCGTGCGGTAGATAGCATCGGTTGATAATGCAAGACCTGATAAAATCTCCGAAAGACCTATAATATCATGACCTTTAGAGTTCTTTTTAAGCATTACCGATTTTCTCATATCGGCATCTATAAGCAGTGTGCGCTTGCCGTATTCTGCAAGGCTTTTTGCAAGCTCGGTTGAAATGGTGCTTTTGCCCTCATTTTCATCACAGCTTGTAAGCATAATGGTTTTAACATCTGTTCCGCAGAAGAAGATGTTTGTACGAAGGCTTTTGTAAGCCTCGTTTGTTGCATAGTCGCTTGAAGAAAAGGTATTAAAATTAACGCGTTTAATGCGGTTTGAAAGACCGTCAAGCAAAGGGTCAACCCTTCCGGAGCTTATATCAATACCGTTAAAATCGTTATTATCGTTTATATTGTTTGCCACCAAGGTCACTCCTTTGGGATGAAAGATTATTTTGCGTTTGTATAAGGCTTACGCTTACGCATACCGTAAACGCTTCCTGTTTTGCTCTTGGCATAAGGAATAGAACCTAAAACGCTTATTCCAAGGTATTTCTCAACATCGGAGATACCGTTAATTTTATCATCAAAGAAATTGAGTATCACCATTGTTATAAGCACTACTACAACCGCAAAAAGCATTGAGTAGCCGATATTTGATTCAAGGTTAGGCGATGATGGATGGGTAGGCATATATGCATCACTTATAATATTAACATAGTCAACATTAAGAAGTTCTACTATTTTTTCCTGCGCCACTTCGCCGATAGCCTGAGCAATATCCATAGAAAGCTTGGGGTCATGGGTTGTTACCGTAACGGTAAGAATACGTGTGCTTTCGGGATTGCCTATGGAAACCCGACCCTTTAAAGAGTTGTAAGAATAATTGAGATCCAAACGCTCAATAACCGTGTTTAAAACGGTTCTGTCGGCAATAAGCTCGGCATAGTCACGTGCAAGATATGTGGATACCGAAAGGTCACTGCTGGTGACCTGCTCATCCGAACGCTTTGCGACATAAAGCTTTGAGGTTGAACTGTAAAGCGGTGTACAAATAACCTTTGTATAGAATATAGCACCCAACAGGAAAGCAAGTAAAATACATACTGCAACATACCAACGGCGCAAAAGCTGTCTGAACAGTTCCTGCGGACGAATAATATGCTCTGCCGGATTTATATTTTTTTCATCCATTTTGAAGGCTCCTAAAACGATTACTTTTAATATGCACAAATATATATAAGAATATCATATTTGTGCTGCAAAGTCAAGTAAACAACATCATAATTTGGCTAAAGGGATGTATAGTCGCTGTCTACTGTAATAACACAGCAATAGGTGGGATTGATTTGCTGTGCAAGCAGATTTGTTTGTTTTATTATTTCCTCGGAGTTTAACATTATATCCGAAGGAACAACAATATCAAAAATCAAATTGGTGCGCTTTTTTCCTGCAGGGGTCATTCTGAAATCGTGAATGGTAATGCGCTTGTCAATAGTATGAACTGATTTGAGAATATTTGCTTTGGTTTCGTTTACAACATCATTGTCACAATCGATGGGGTCCATATGAATAACAAGCTCTATTCCTGTTTTTTCAAAAACCAGTTTTTCGCATATATCAATCTGTTCATGACAGGCAACAATATCTGAATTTATAGGCACCTCAACATGAACCGAAGCAAACTGTCTGCCGGGGCCGTAGCTGTGAACAATAAGGTCGTGTATTCCTAAAAAATCACTGAATGACATAATGATATTTCCGATTTCAGCAACCGTTTCCTTTTCGGGAGGGCGACCTAAAAGCTCGCTTATGGTTTCCTTGGCAGAGCCAATGCCTGACCAGATTATAAATAGCGATACAAGCAGAGCCATAACAGCATCTATATTAAAGGGAAGCTGTATAAAGTGCGCGATAATGAAGGAAACAAGAATAGCGGATGAGGCTACGCAGTCGTTAAGGCTATCCTTCGCAGTAGCATATAAAACCTCGGAGTTTATGTGTTTTGAGAGCTTGCGGTTAAAAAGATAAAGCCAGAGCTTTATTAAAATTGAAACACATAAAACAGCTATAGAAAGAATGGAGTATTCGACATCGGTTTCACCTGAAATAAGTGTTTCAAGCGAGGCTTTGAACATTTCAAGACCAACGGTGAAAATAAAAAAGGTAACAATAAGAGCCGACATATACTCAATTCTTCCGTGACCGTAAGGGTGGTCGCGGTCGGCAGGCTTTGCCGCCATTTTAAAGCCGATTACGGTAACAACCGATGGGCCCATATCCGAGAGGTTGTTAAGACCGTCTGCCACAAGCGACATAGCGCCCGAAACAACACCCGTTGCAATCTTTATAAAGCAAAGAATTGCATTGAGCAAAATTCCTGTAAATCCGCTTAAATTTCCGAATTTTTTTCTGATGTGGCTGTTTTTAAGGTTGTTTTCGTTTCCTATAAAGATGCGTATCAGCAGATTTGTCAAGAGCCTTTTGCTCCCTTCGTTCCGAATGTTACGCCTGAAAGAATATCGGTATCAATCGTAAAGGTTAACTGCTCGCGGTTTCTTGCGCGGCGGAATGCAGTGTCAACAAGACGGTCTATCATATCGGTGTAGGAAAGACCTGTTGCTTCCCAGAGATAAAACGCAAGTGAACCGGGGATTGTGTTTATTTCGTTAGCATAAACGGTATCGGTTTCGGTATCAATCATAAAGTCAATACGAACAACGCCCGAAGAGCCGGTCGCTTTAAATACCTTGCAAGCAAGCTCTCTTATTTCGTTTGATTTTTCCTTGCTTAAATCGGCAGGGATTTTACGTCCGAGTGAAGCCATACCCTTGCTTGCTCCGCTTTTGCCCTTTGAACCGCCTTTATATTTGTCGTTGTAGGATAGGATTTCATCGTGCATAAAGGGTTCTTCACAAACGCTTGCTTCGCAGTCATCGGCATCGCCGAGAACCGAACAGTTAATTTCGCGAAGCGCGGTTATTGCGTGCTCGGCAAGAATCACATCGGCGAAGGAGAGCGCCAAACGAATAGCATCATCCAATTCCTCTGCTGTTTTAACCTTGGTGATACCAACGCTTGAGCCTAAATTAACCGGCTTTATGATAAGCGGGAAACCAACCTTTTCGGTGATTTTCGCGGTTATTTCTTCTGAATTTTCAGCGTATTCGCGCGCTCTGAAGCAAACGCAGTCAAGAACGGGAAGTCCTGCATTTTTAAGTACCGTTTTAAAAACATATTTATCCATACCAACTGCCGCGGATAATACATCACAGCTTATATACGGCAAATCCAAAAACTCAAAAAGACCTGCAATAGTGCCGTCCTCGCAGTTAGTACCGTGAACAACGGGGAAAGCAAGGTCAACCGCAACATCGGCTTTTTTTCGTAAAAAGCCCTGTTCTAAATAGCGCATAACAACCTTTCCACCGTCACGCAAGAAGCAAACACGTTGACTATCTGCCAAAAGCTTCTTTAAATCTGAATAATTTTCTATACTGAAAAGCTTGTCGCCGGTATACATTTCACCGTTTTTTGTAACATAAACGGGTGTGACATCATATTTTTCGCGGTTTATGGCGCGCATTGCCTGAACTGCGGAAATAATGGAAACCTCATGCTCAACCGAGCGGCAACCGTAAAAAACAGCAATATTTACTTTCATAAAAAATCCTCCTTAATTAAGGTAATTATCGGGCAGGTCGTTTTCAAGCAGTACAACGCTGTTGATATCGGCGGTGGGAGCGTAAATCTCCATAGCCTCGGCAAAGCTTGAAACAACATAAAGCTTTTCTTTATCAAAATCGGTGGTTGCTATAGCGTCACTCATAGGCTTTGAACGGTTTTTACCCACAAGAATTATCTCATCGCAATATTTTGCCGCCTGCAAACCAAGATTGTAATTACATTCATATTCCTTTTCGCCAAGCTCAATAAGACCCGGTGTTATAATAACCTTACGCATACCCTCAAAGCAGCCTAAAACCCTTACCGCCTCAAGGCAACCCTCGGGGTTGGAATTGTATGCATCGTCAATTAAAAGCGAGCCGTTTTTAAAGGATTTTAATTCGAGACGGTGCTCGGTAGGTTTAAGCTGAGAAACGGCAAAGCGGATTTGCTTTGCGCTTACACCCAGCTTATAAGCAAGAGCCGCTGCCGCAACAATATCGTTTACCGAATGAAGCCCGAGAAGGCGGGTGGTAACTGAAATCCGCTCACCTGCAAGCACTAAATCAAAGGTTGAACCGTTACGGCTGTAGGTAATGTTTTCGGCATAAAATTCGTGCGTGTTTTCAAGGCCGTAAACGCGGTAAGCGCTGTTTTTACGGTCGGCTCTTTTACGGATTTCTTCGCTTGAGCCGTTTATAAATACCTCACCACCGTTTTCGGCAACCGCATTTGCTAATTCAAATTTGGTTTTAAAAACATTTTCAACGCTTTTGAATGTGTCAAGATGCTGTGCGCCTACCGAGGTGATTATTCCGTATTTCGGGTGGGCAATATCGCAGATTTCCTTTATATCACCGATATTTTTTGCGCCCATTTCGCATATAAAAATCTGTGTTTGGGGTTTAAGGTCGCCCCTGACGGTTCTTACAACGCCGAGAGGAGTATTAAAGCTCTGCGGTGTTGCAACAACATTGAATTTTTCGCTTAAAATACGCTGTAGAATGAATTTTGTCGTGGTTTTGCCGTAGCTTCCCGTAACGCCGATAACCGTAAGGTCGCGGTAGGAACGTAAAATTCGTTTTGCATCGTTTATATAATGGCGGGTGAACAGCTTTTCGAGCGGAAATGTGAGCAACCAGCAAAGAATGGTAAGAAGCGGTGTTATGCTCGAAAACATAACCGCAAGCATTACGCAAATTTCCGAAGCTAATGTACCGTAAAATACTGCACTTGCCGCAATAAGTACCGCCAAGGGGATAAATGCGGCGGCAAAAAGACGTTTAACACGCGATGTAACAACTAACTTTTTAATGGATTTTTTATGAAGCTTTACAGCAACTACAAGTCTTACAATAAGTATAAGTGCCGAAATTATCAAAAACGGCAGATAATGACCGTTTGTATAAAGCAAGGAACAACCGCAGAAAAGAATAGCCGAAAGTGCTGTAAGAACAGTGTAGTTTTCCTTTACCCAACCGTAATAGCGGGAGGGGAAATATGAATTTTGCTGAAGCATCTGGAGTTGGCGGTGAAGTGAGAAGAACGCTGAAACACCGAGCAAAATAACGGCAATTAAAAATAAGATATTCATAAAATCCCTCCTTATTTAATAAAACTGCGAAGAATTGCGTGGGCTTCATACGGACGCTCACAAAAAGAGTAATGCCCTGTGCCTTTTATAACGCAAAGTCCTGCATCGGGAACTAATGATTCGATGATTTTAGCATCAGCAAGCGGTGTAGCGGTATCGTTTTCTCCCCAAATAAGAAGAGTGGGGCAGGAGATGTTAGGCAAAAGCTCGCGCAAATCGGTATTAACAAGCGAAACCAGCGTTTTTCTTAAAACCTCGGGTGCGGCATTGTAATCGGCGGAGCCGTAATGACGCCTTGCCTTGTCAAGAAGTCCGCTCGAATGCTTGCGTATTATGGGAAGAGAAAGTGTACCTTTAATAATCTTAAAAGAACGAGCCCTCATTTTTTGTTTAAGACTTTTTTTAGGAATAAGACCTGCGGCATCAAGAAAAACAATTTTTGGCGGATTTAACCTCTTTGTGCCTGCAAGCTTCATAATAACCCTGCCGCCGTGGGAATGACCCATAAGAATAGGATTATCAAGACCTACAGCATCCATAAATTTAATTACAAAATTGCAGTAATCATCAATGTTCCAAGGCTCACTCATAGTATCCGAGCCGCCGCAACCGGGGAAATTTACGGCAACTAAACGGCAACGGTCGCAAAGAGATGCCATAATGCCTTTGTATACATCAAAGGAAGAGCCCCAACCATGCAAAAGCAGAACCGGCGTTCCGCTACCTTGCTCGGTATATTCAATTTTAAGCCCGTCAATAATAACTTCCATAAAATCTATCTCCCAAAGGTGTTTTAA
>JAZSKL010000147.1:0-10129 GCA_045534855.1 Acutalibacteraceae bacterium | reverse complement strand
AAATATCTTCCCTGTATTCCTTCGATAATTCCAAACGCTACAGGATTCCATTGTGCATATAATGCCGAAAATGTCAGGGCAGCGGTACCAACAAAAACCAAAAACATAACGAACTTCACCTTTGCACAAATCTGTTCGCTTGCTCCAACAATAATTACAACAGCAAATAGAATGAATATATATATACCGTATCCCCAAAAATCCACTTCAACATTTAACAATCCTAAATATCTGCCAGATAACGACTCTAAATAAAAATGAAAATTTTCAATAATTGTGTTAAACAAAATGCCTACATACTGGAATGGATTTGTCAATACATACTTGATTTGTTCCATAGTATCCACGCCTTCGCGTATTGGAACGAAGTATTTTGTTGTAAATAAAAACCATACTATATTTACAATCAAAATTGCAACCAATGATGTTCCTGCAAATAAAAATGCATTTTTTTTACATTTAAACTTTTTAAATGGTATTATGAACAGCATAGGCGCAAATGCAATATATACTATTTTACATAAAGCTAAAGCGGATATTGCTGCCACAAAAATAATCAAATTCAATTTTGTAAGCCGTACTTCTTCCTTTGTTAAATACAAACCAAAACACACTACAAAAATGGCTAAATCAAATGTTAAAACATCAGCAGAACAAGAAATCATCTGATGCAAAAGCATCGGAATCATTGCAACTGTAAAAACTATCATTTTTCCAAATGGAATGATTTTTATTGAAAAAAATATTATTACCACGCTCGAGATAAAATTAAATAATCTCGCCCCATAATAAATTGCCATGGCATTATCCGTAAAAAGTCTAAAAACAAATATTCCTAAAGCCTGTGGGATGTAACATACGGGAGCATAAATAGCGGCAGTCGGAAACTCGTAAAAAGACCTATTCGAAAAATCAACAACATCACCAATATGTTCGCTCAATTGTGAATAGTTGATATAACCAAAAAAGAAATCATTTGGTATGAAATTTCCTATCTTACCATCTTGTGCTATCGGTGTAAAAAAATGTCCTTCCGAAATTTCATAAATTCTGAAAAAGTGAATTGTTTCATCCGGAACCCTCCCCATCGGAACTGCTGCAAAATACGCGAAACCAATAACGCATACAAAAGCTAAATAAATTATGTGCAACTTATCGGTTTTTTTCAAAACAACTGCAACTACTGATGTACTTATCAAAAAATAAAACGGCAACAATGTTTTTATTGTGCTTTCTACAGAATTGAAAGTATGTCTCCACATAAACATTGTAATCAAAAAAAACAGTGCCGCAAAACCAAAAATTATATACCTTTTCTTAAAAGTATCATAATACCGATCTATCACCCGCATTTACTTCACCCGTTTTTACAATTTTGTTTTTTCTTCCAGTTCTCTTATTCTCTTTTCAAGAATTGACACACTTTGAACCTACTTTATTATTCTGCTTTTTTGCTTTGAAACAATTATTGTAAGAGAAATCAAAATAAGTACTACAAAAATTCCCTCGGTCAAAAAAACAAAGTTTGAAGCAATTTTTATCCCAACTAAATTAGCAACAATTTTTATAGTATCAGGAATAATAACCATAACCGAAAGAACTATCCCAGATAAAATCCAAACTAATGAATATTTTAACGTCAGTGTTCCTTTTCTCAATAGATTGAGAATAACACCTATAAAAAATAAAATTACTACCAACAAAAATATTTGAAGTGTCAAACCCATAAATTCACCCTTCTTTTTTCTTTATTGCTTGTATTATCAAGGAAAACTCTACCTTGCACATATAATAAATCGTTTTTAAACCTGCAATAGATGAAGCGCCGCCTTGGCGTTCATTCATAATCACAGGACTTTCAATAACCTTATATCCGTTTTTCACAGAACTTACTATTGCATCTGGCTCAGGATAATCCTCGGCATAATTATTTGCAAAATAAGCAATCAATTTTTTATTACAAAGACGAAAACCGCTTGTAACATCAAGAATCTTCTTGCTTGTTAATAAACGAATTGTAACACTTAAGAGTTTTATACCAAGCTGTCTCATTCCTGTTGATTGGAAGCCTTCTTTTTTTATAAAGCGTGACCCTATAACCATATCGGCATTTTCCGCCTCCAACGCCGTTAAAAGCTGCTCTATATACTCAGGATTATGCTGACCATCACCATCAAGTTGTATTGCATAATCGTAATCATTCTCACAAGCATACAGATAACCCGTTTGCATCGCGCCTCCAATACCTAAATTCATTGGCAAGTTTAGATATGACAGATCATTATTTTTTAATACAGAAAGCGTATCATCTTTAGAACCGTCATTGATGACAATATAGTCGACTTTATATTGTTTGTGGAACGAACAATTCTTAACTGTCTGAACAGTTTTTAATATACTTTCCTGCTCATTATAAGCGGGAATTATTACCAAAACCCTTTTCACAATATTCCCCTTCCAAAAGAACATAATTACTCATAATACTATAAGATATTTGAAATAATTATATCATTCGGCTCAATATTTGTCAAGAATATGTTAAACCGACAAAAATACTCAAAAAACACTTGCATTATTTTAAAAATAATGTTATTATGTTGTTGTAAATGCGTTGATAAAGAAAAGTAGTACCGAAACGCATCCTCCAGAGAGAACGTGCCTTGGCTGTAAGCGCGTTTAGGAATACGGCGGTATGAAGTTCCCTTTTGAGCAGCGAGGCTGAACCAAAAAGTAGGCATCGCCGGCAGACACCGTTATTAGTCGAGAGAGTGTTTGCTCTTTGAGCGAAAATTACGGGTGGTACCGCGGAGTTTATTTATTCAACTTCGTCCTGTTTTGGGGCGAGGTTTATTTTTTTGTAAATTATTTTAACGGAGTTGATTTTATGAAAGCAAAGCTCGAAGCGATTCGTGCCGAAGCACTGTCTGCAATAAATAGTGCAGATACCGAACAGGATATTGAAAACCTGCGTGTTAAATATTTAGGTAAAAAGGGTGAACTTACAGCCATACTCAAAATGATGGGTTCGCTATCTGCCGAGGAGCGCCCCGTTATGGGACAGCTTGTAAACGAAGCCAAGCAGGAGCTTGATAATCTTATTTCTGATAAAAAGCAGGTTTTGCAAGCAGCTGCTGCCGAAGCAAAGCTTTTAGCTGAAACTATTGATATTACACTTCCTGCAAAAACCTCGAATATCGGCAATCTGCATCCCCTTTCAATCGTTACCAACGATATGATGGATATTTTCCGCTCAATGGGCTTTGATGTTGTTGACGGTCCCGAGGTTGAAACCGACCATTACAACTTTGAATGTCTAAATGTTCCTGCTGACCATCCGGCAAGAGATATGCAGGATACTTTCTATCTCGGCGAGGAAATTCTTTTACGTACGCAAACCTCCGCCGCTCAAATTCGTACTATGGAAACCCGCACTCCACCTATCCGCGTTATCTGCCCCGGACGTGTTTTCCGTGCAGACGAGGTAGATGCTACCCATTCCCCTGTTTTCCATCAAATTGAGGGTCTTGTTGTTGATAAGGGTATTACAATGTGTGACCTCAAGGGTGTTCTCGAACAGTTTGCTCGTGAGATATACGGTCCCGAAACAAAGGTTAAGTTCCGTCCATCATTCTTCCCGTTCACTGAGCCATCGGTTGAGGTTGATGTTACCTGTTCGGAATGCGGAGGTAAAGGCTGCCGCGTTTGTAAGGGCAGCGGTTGGATTGAAATTTTGGGTGCAGGTATGGTTCATCCAAATGTTCTCCGCGGCTGCGGAATTGACCCCGAGGTTTATTCAGGCTTTGCATTCGGTATCGGTCTTGACAGAACCACAACAACACGCCATAAGATAAGCGATATCCGTTTGCTCTTTGAAAATGACAAACGCTTCTTACAGCAGTTTTGAGAGGTAAATACAAATGAAAATATCATTAAATCACTTAAAAACTTACGTTGATATAAATGTTTCGGTTGAAGAGCTTTGCGACCGTATGGTAATGGCAGGCTTTGAGGTTGAAAGCATTGAAAAGCAGGGCGATAACCTTGTAAACGTTGTTGCCGCAAAAATTGCAAGCCTTGCACCGCACGAAAATAGTGACCATTTGCAAATTTGCCAGATGGATATAGGCAAAGACGAGCTTGTTCAGATAGTAACAGGCGCTCAAAATATCAAAGAGGGCGATTTAGTTCCCGCCGCTTTGGATGACAGCTATTTACCCAACGGTATGCACATTGTTGCAGGCAAGCTCCGCGGTGTTCCCTCTAATGGTATGCTTTGCTCCGGTGAAGAGCTTTGTCTTACCGAAGCCGATTACGAGGGTGCATCGGTTCACGGAATACTCATTTTAAAGGATGAATTTGCTCCGGGTACAGATATGCGTGAGGTTTTAGGGCTTGACGATGTTGTTATTGATTTTAAGATTACCGCTAACCGTCCCGACTGCAACTGCTTTTTAGGCGTTGCAAAAGAGGTTTCGGTAGTGCTTGGCACAAAGTATAATGCACCTGTTCCCTCTTACAAAACTGTTGGTGAGAATATAAGCGACTATATTTCTCTTGAAGTTAAAAACTTTGACCTTTGCCCGAGATATATGGGAAGGCTTGTTAAAAATCTTCGTATTAAGCCCTCCCCTGACTGGATGCAAAAGGCAATCAGCGCTTCTGGTATGAGACCTATAAATAATATCGTAGATATTACAAACTTTGTTATGCTTGAAACAGGTCAGCCGATGCACGCTTTCAACTACAACGAAATTGCAGGCAAGCAGATAATAGTCAGAAATGCGGATGATGGCGAAAGCATTACCACACTTGACGGTAAAGAGCATAATCTTACCCCCGATATGCTTGTAATCGCCGATGGCGAAAAGCCCTCCTGCCTTGCAGGTATTATGGGCGGCAGAGAAAGTGAGATCGAGGAAGATACAAAGGATTTATTCCTTGAATCTGCAAAGTTCAGACGTGATAATATCCGCCATACAGGACGTGCTTTGGGTATTCGTACCGAAGCCAGCGGCCGTTATGAACGCGGAACAGATATTATGAATGTTGAGTTTGCTATGGAGCGTGCTTTACAGCTTATTTACGAGCTTGATGCCGGCGATATTATCGAAGGCACTCTTGACCAATATGAAGCACTCCCCGAAGAAAGAATAATCAAGACTACAACAACCGAAATTTTAGAGCTTTTGGGTGTTGAAATTCCTGATGAAACAATTATAAACATACTTAACAGCCTTGGTCTCGAAACCACTGCCGATGGTAAAAAGCTCACAGTTAAAGTTCCCTCTATCCGAGATGATGTTGAGGGCAGAGCTGACCTTTCGGAGGAGGTTATGCGTATATACGGTTATGACCACATTGTTGGTACTCCCATGCGCGGTGCTGTTATAAGAGGTACTGTTTTACCCGAACGCAAAAAGGCAGACAGTATTAAATCCCTGCTTTGCTCACTCGGCGCAAACGAGATTATGACCTATTCGTTTATCGGCTCTAAAGCAATAGACACCTTAAATCTTGCCGAGGACGATGCAAGACGCAATCAGATAAAGATAATCAACCCATTGGGTGATGAATATTCAACAATGCGTACACAGCTTACTACAAGTATGCTTACCGTTCTTTCCACAAACATCAACCGTAAAATCACAGACGGTCGTTTCTTTGAATTAAGCAAGCGTTTTATTCCGAAAGCACTTCCCGTTACCGAGCAACCCGATGAGCTTGCAACACTTTCTATCGGTATTTACGGTAAAGATGAGGACTTCTTCACACTTAAAGGTATTCTTGAACAGCTTATGCAGCTTTGCGGCGCGCATACACAGTATGAACGTTCAAGCGAGCCTTACCTCCACCCCGGCCGTCAGGCTCTTATTAAGGCAAACAATAAGGTAGCCGCCGTTTTCGGCGAGGTTCATCCCGCTGTTGCTGAGAACTACGGTATCGACACCAGAGTGTATGTTGCCGAGGTTCAGCTTGATGTGCTTTATGCTATTGAAAAGCGCAAGACGATTTATAAGCCGCTTCCCAAGTTCCCTGCCGTTGAGCGTGACTTTGCGATGCTTTGTGATAAGGATATCCCCGTTGGAACACTTGAAAAGGCAATTACAAGCGGTGCCGGAAGACTTCTTGAAAGAATTGAACTCTTTGATGTTTACGAAGGCTCACAAATCCCCGATGGCAAAAAGAGCGTTGCTTACAGTATTTGGCTAAGAAGTGCCGACAGTACGCTTTCCGATACACAAATAGAAGAAGTTTCGGCTAAAATTATTAAAAAGCTTGAAGCAGTAGGCGCCGAGCTTAGAAAGTAAGAAAAAATTTAATTGTAATATTTTAAAATTTTTCTTGCACTTTTTATAAAAGCAGTATACAATAATAAGTACAGACGAAGAATGAGGTATTATTTATGAATGATAAGACTATGACCTTTTCCATTGGCGACCAAACCGAGCAAGAAATCAGAAATATTTTAAGCTGTGTTTATGATGCTTTAAAGGAAAAAGGCTATAACCCTATAAATCAGATCGTTGGCTACATCCTTTCGGAAGACCCAACATATATCACAACACATAATAATGCCCGCAACCTTATAAGGCGTATCGACCGCGATACCCTTTTGCAGTCTTTGGTTCGTTATTACCTTACTGCTTAATTTAATACCAAAAGCAAGGCGATAGAAGCAATTACGCTTCTATCGCCTTTTTTGTTAGAATATCAAATTTATTTCTTTTCGTATGTATCGGTGAAGTAGGCATTGGAGAAAGCTTTGTATCCCTCGTAGTCTCTTACCTCAATTCTGAAATACTCAAAAATATTCCAGGAGTTAAATTCAGCATGGGTTATTTTTTCGCCTTTTTGAGCTCTTACAACACTCTTGCGGCGGTTACCTGTATAAAGTAACACTTCTTTTGCTTCGGAGCAATCCACTATTATCTTTCCGTCCTCTAAATAAATATCATTTATTGCCGGACCGGTTGAAGAGTAGAAATTTCCCTTTTCCAAAGCAGAAATTATACTGTTATGCTCTAAAGCCTCCGACTTTATCATAACAAATCCGCCACAGGAATCGGAATACTGGCTATCAAGTTCTGCCGAATTATGGTTATCATCTGCGGCAACACAGTAAATTCTTTTACCAAGCCTTAAAAGCATATCATAAAAACGCTCGTTATATTCATAGCTTGCATTATTGTAAATTTCGGTAGCAAACATACCCTCATATTTACTGAACTGCTCATAAAGCTCATAAGACCATTCCAAATGGTTAAGAGTTACCATAAAGCCGTTTTTATTAGCCTCTGCGATAATATGGTTTATGCAATCAACATCATAATGCAAATCCTTATAGGGTTCGCCTATGTATTTAACCTGTTCGTGACGCTCATCGTGCATCCACTTAAATTTAGGATGAATAAAATCCGGGTCAAAGCATATACAGTTGATATTATTGCGGTCTTTAGGATATATACAAAGGTGACAGGTTCTTACGCTGTTCCAACCACCCGCAACAGGGTCGGTACAGTTAATCTCACGCTCGTATCCCGGGATGGTTAAAAAGTCCTCATCATCCAAATAGCCGTGGTCGAAAATACCCTCATGGTCGGTAATGCTTAAAATAGAATAACCGTTTTCCTTGTATACCGCCTTTAATTCTTCGGGAGAAAGTCTGCCGTCAGACCAGTTACTGTGGCAATGAAGATTTGCCTTGTAAAACTTTCCTTCAGGCGGTAAAAAATAATGTCTCATAATATCGCTCCTTTGCCTTTGTTCCCATAATTATACCGTAATATAGCCGTAATTTATCTTCCGTTATGGCTGAATAATATATAATTTGGCTGAATGGTTGTAGAAATTAAAATTTTATGTTAAAATATTTTTCGGTGATGTGTATGTATAAAGATATTTTTATGCTTTCAAATGAGTTTTCAAAGGAAAACCGCCATATTAAAACGGTAAAGTTTGTACTTCATCAAAGCTACAAGATTCATTTTCACGATTATTTTGAGATAGAAATTATTGCAGGCGGAGAAGGAAAACAGGTATTAAACGGCAAAAACTATCCGCTAAAAAAGGGTTCTGCATATCTTTTAAGACCTACCGATTTCCATTCGATAGAAACGATAAAACCGCTTGAAATATATAAAATAATCTTTGATGAAACAATGCTTTCAAATACACTTTCTATCGATATTACCGCTTCACTTAACGATTATTTTGCCAAGCTTTCCGAAGAAGAGTTTTCGCAACTTATATATATTGCAGAAGCGTTATTTTTAGAAACCCAAAACAGCACCGAAACGCAGAACGTAATCGCCGGAAACCTGCTTGAATGCGTAATAATATCAATTATGCGAAAAAACACAGTTGTTATAAACGACACAAAGGACCTGCCGTTAAGGCAAGCCCTTTCGTACATACACCTTAACTACCGCAATAACATAACACTCGGTCAAACAGCCGATAGTGTTAATATGACACCTAATTATTTCAGCCATTGGTTTCACAAGAACACAGGTAAGCCATATATTGAATACCTCAATAAGCTTCGCCTTTCCTATGCCGAAAAAATGCTTATGACCTCCGACCGGAGCATTACGGATATATGCTTTTTAAGCGGATTTTCCTCTGTTTCAAACTTTTTAAAGGAATTCAAAAAGAAAAATCTTACTACTCCCTCGAAGTTCAAGGAAAAATTCAAAGAGAATTAGAAACCGCTGAATTCATCATAACCGCATTTTTCAATTGCCTTGTAATAATCCTTATAGGAAATACCAAGGGTCTTGCTCATAAAGTGATTGGTATAACGAACTCCGTCAATTTCCCATTCAATAAGTAAGAAGGAAGCATTTTCGGGCTCATCGATTTCACAGGCAAGTACTGCACTGTTTTCTAAAGCCGCTACCTCACCCTCACAAATTACCTCATCCGTGTAAAGATTTTTAACCTTATAGGTTGCATTTTTATCTTCTTGCAAATCATTTACAGCTTTAAGAGAAAGCTTACCGTCTTTAGGTTCATCAAACATAAAGCAAACAGGATTTTGCGAACGGGTTATATAGTGATAAGCAAGCTTTGGTGTATAGTAATAATCAACCACAGCATCCGAAATCTGCGGCCAACCGTCAAGCAGGTTCCACCAGATTATACCCGTACCCTTCCATTTTGCAACACGGAATTTTTCTATAAAATACTTTTTAGCCTCGGCCTGAACAATTTGGCTCATTCTTGCAAATTCATCCAAATCACAGGGCTTCTCGGTAAACACATAATCTATCTGCTTATTCATAAGGTTTATGCGGTAAGCATAACGTGTTCCCTCTTTTATTTCCATATTAGCGGCGTGAATGTGCCAATCGTCATTGGCAGTCACGTCATTTTTCATATTAGGCCAAAGCTTATCAGGAGCTATAAACTTATCGAGTGATTTAGGTGACGGGCAGCCGTGATAACCCATTTCGGATGCAAAGCTGCAACGAACATTTTTGTAATAATCGCCCTTAAAGTAGTCACGCGGTCCCCAGGGATGTCCCTCCGGTATCGGAAGTCCCGTTCTAAATGCTTCTTCATCAACAAACGGAGATGACGGCAAATATGGTCTTGTCATATCGTGTACTTCTACAACCTTTGAGAGTATCTCACGCGTAAGCACATTTTTATTCGGGTCGCGTTTAATGCCGTTGTAGCAGTAGGTAAGGTCACATTCATTATCGCCCGACCAAAGTATAATAGAAGGATGCTTGCGAAGTCTCTTAACCACCGAAACGGCTTCGGTTCTTAGCATTTCAGCAAAAAGGTCTTCCTGCGGATAAACGGCGCAAGCCATCATAAAGTCCTGCCAAACCATTATTCCCTTACTGTCACAAAGCTCATAAAAGCGGTCACTTTCGTAAACATTTCCTCCCCAAATTCTAACGGTGTTACAGCCGCATTCATCAAGCATTTCAACAGCCTTATCAACGCGGTTTATATCATTGGAATGGAAAGCATCAAGCGGTACCCAGTTTGTACCCATAACAAAAACAGGCTTTTTATTTACATAGAACAAGAATTTACCTTCGCCAAATTCTTTAGCGGTAGAGGTTCTTTCAAGCTCTATTGTCCTTGCGCCATACTTAATATACTTTTCATCAAG
>JAZSKL010000064.1:0-3442 GCA_045534855.1 Acutalibacteraceae bacterium | reverse complement strand
GGTTTACAGGCGATTCCGGATTTACTTTATGAGGTTTCCAAAGTAGAGGGTGCAACCAAATGGGAAGAGTTTTGGTATATTACCTTCCCAATGCTCTCCCGCATAACTATTCTTGTATCAATATTTACGGCGGTTGAACTTATAACGGCAAAAACAGATCCGGTTATGAATCAATCTGTTATATTTTCGCAGGCGCAAAAGTACGGTGAGGCTTCAGCCATGCTTTGGATGTACTTTATAGTAATCGGTTTGTTTGTAGGGTTGTTTTTAGTTCTGTTTTCGAGAATGTGCGCGAAAAAATGGGAATAGGCGGTGGTTTAAATTGAAACTTAAAGATTTTAGCAAAATAAAAACAATAAGTGGAATTTCCCGCTACCAGGTAAAAAGAAAATCAATATCCGTATTATTTTCATTATTTCGATTAGTTATACTAACCTCTATAGCGTACGTTGTAATTTATCCTTTACTATATATGATAGTTACTTCGCTAAGAACTGCAGATTCGTTTTCCGATCCCGATATTGTTTGGGTTTTAAAGGAATTGACTTACGATAATTTTAAGGACGCATTTACTTCAATCAATTTTATGACGAGTTTGAAGAATACGGTTTCTATACAGATTATTAGTGCAGTTATAGAAATATTTGCCTGTTCAATTGTGGCATACGGTTTATCAAGATTTAATTTCAAATTTAAAAAGATTGAAATGATACTATTGATCTTGACGATTGTAATACCCTCGCAAATGATAATAATTCCTACAATGGTTAATTTTTCGCGTCTTGATTTCTTAGGAATAATAGATGCAATAAATAACGCAACAGGCAGTGAGATAAGAATCAATATATTAGATACATCACTTGCTTTTTATCTGCCGAGTATTTTTGGTGTAGGACTGCGTTCGGGAATTATGATTTTCATTTATATGCAGTTCTTTAAAGGGCTACCAAAAGAGCTTGAAGAGGCAGCATCAATAGATGGTGCAGGTCCGATAAAAACCTTCATAAGAATTGCAGTTCCTTCGTCCGGCGTTGTATTTTTAACGGTTTCAATATTCTCTGTTGTGTGGCATTGGAATGATTATTATTTATCTATGATGTATATGAATGAGAATTTGCCGTTAGCGGTTTCAATTGCAAATTTCCCGGATATGTTTAATACGTTGGGACTATCCGCTACGGGCAGAGGCGATGCGATTTTAATGGCGGCATGTTTGATGTTTGTACTTCCTATGTTGGTATTCTATTTAATTTTGCAAAGGAAGTTTGTTAAATCAATTGACCGAATAGGTATTACCGGTTGATTTTAAAATATTTTAAAGGAGTAAAAAGGTTATGAAAAATCTTAAAAAAACTTTGGCAATTATTTTATCAGTATTAGTTTGCTTATCTTGCCTGGCACTTGCAGGTTGTGGCGGCGAAACTAAACTTAAAAAGCAAAAAAATGATATAACATTAGATCCTAACGATCCGTATGCAGGTATCGAGCAGTACGAGGGTACAACAATTAAGTTTGCAACCTGGATTGACCACACAAAGTCAGAAGCAGCAAGAGTATTTGCTTCTTTTGAGAAAAAGTATGGTATTAAAGTTGAATTAGTTCCAATTAATCAAAAGGAATACGTTACAAAGATTGCGGGTCTTATTTCTTCTGAGGCTTCACCTGATATTATCGTTAACAATGGTAAGACTCCAAGCGTATATTCTTTGTTGATGCCCTTAAACGAAGTGAGTTCGGTTAACCTTAATGATGAATTCTGGGATAGCACAGTATTAGAATTAAATAAGCAAAATGATAATTATTATCTTTTGAATTCTGATTATTCACCTCAAAATTATAGATCGGTTGTTACATATAATAAAAAACTTTTTGAGGATAATGGTTTTAAGTCTCCTCAGGAATATTACGATGAAGGTAACTGGACCATTGAAACTATGCAAGAATGTGCAACCCGTATTGCAAGATTAGGCTCTGACTATGTGGGTTTGTCTGCAAAACCTGCTGCTTTCGCTCAGATTTTCGGAACGAATCTTATAGAATATAAAGATGGCAAATATGTTAATAACAGCGAGAGTGAGGAATTAAAAGAGGCTTATAAATGGGCTATTTCTTGTAAGGAAAAAGGTATATTCACATACAAATATATGTGGTGGAAGTTCAACCAAAATCTTGTAGGAATGGAAATCTATGATGATTGGATCTTACGTGCAAATGGTGCTTATGCACAATATGGTGTAGATCCCGATGTTGTTGGATATGTTCCGCTTCCAAAAGTTTCTAAAGATGCAAAACAGGTAAACAATTTGGATAATAGATCTTATGGTATTTGTAAAGGCTCTAAGAATGCAGAGGCCGCCGGATATTTCCTCAGATATTTCCTTGATTATGAAAATTATGATGAAGAGGAAATGTTCCATAGTGATGAAGCTGCTGAAATGTTTAAAGCGCTTAGAGAGATGGAAGGCGAAACAAATATACTTGTAGAAACTTCTTGTCTTGCTACATACTATGGTGAACAAACAGATTATCCTTGTTATGATAGCGTTTTAGGTTCTGCTTCAGCTCAGTTTAATGTAAATTTAAAGAGATTTTCTTCTGAAATTCAGACAGTTGTTGATTCATGTAATGAAATGTTGGAAGTTTTAGAATGATTTTTTTATGAAATGTAATAAACGTTATATCTTAATGTTGTAAAGGAGAGACATAATGAAAGTTATTAAATATAAAAGGATTATTTCTGTTTTGCTATGTATTTCCATTATAGTTGTTTCTCTTCCAATAATTTCTTTGGTTACAGCTTTGGCAGGCAGTGTGTCAGCAAACGAATTAGTTGATATTAGAGACCAAATTACCATTGGAGAAAATCTTTATACACACGAAGTAGCAGACGGTGCATTTCCCTCTGATTGGACACGATACGAAGCTTCATGGATGTGGAATGCTAAATCACAACCCGGTAATGTTACCGTTTCATCCGGTAAAACACCGGCATATGTACAATTAGGCAATTGTGACGGCAGTAGTGCTAATACTACCGGTGCAGTAGTATTCCCATCGGTAGGTACAGCAGATTATGTACTTACTGTAAAGATGCGAATAGGAAATGAATACGGTAATTTTGGTTTGATTACAAATCTAAAAGATCCGTCAAGTGAAGCAGACGGTGCAACAATTTCTTATGTTACCTTGAATAAGTCTGGTTCTGTATTTGCAGGTAACGGTTCAGCAGTGCTTGCAAACCGCTGGGGAAATGGTTCACAAGTAGATGAAATGAACTATGAGTATTCCAAAATTGCACCGAGTGCTAATGGCGGAACAATATACCCCGGTGCTATCTTAACACTGAAAGCATATAGTATTGAGGGATATACTTACCTCTATATTAATGATGAACTTGTTTCATGGGGCGCACTGAGAAATCCTGAAGAAGTTAAGAGCTTAT
>JAZSKL010000302.1:0-3851 GCA_045534855.1 Acutalibacteraceae bacterium | reverse complement strand
GAAAAAACGCACCTTTGTCGGTAGACAAAAGTGCGTTTTTTGTTGGTGGAGGGGACAGGACTCGGACCTGCGGCATCTAGTTCCCAAAACTAGCGCCCTACCAACTGGGCGACACCTCGATAGCGTAAATATTTAGTTGTTAATTAAGTCTTGCGGTGAAAAACCGTTTTGGTAACCCACCTTGCGGTGCCCAAAATTTGCTATCTGCTTGGAGCGCAGGCAAATTTTGACCGCTGCACGTGCGTTTGTTCGCTGTATCTGCCACAGGCAGCGCTCACAAACACGCCCAAAACTAGCGCCCTACCAACTGGGCGACACCTCGATAACTAAAAGTCGTAACTTGACGACCTATTGATTATACCTCTTTAAAAAAGTTTTGTCAACTGTCATTTTGAAGTTTTTTAAAAATTTAATATTTATAATTTGTGAATAGCGAAAAAACTTTGCGTTTTTATTGACAAAGTAATTTACTTGTTGTATGATAAAATAAATATGTTTTTAGGAGATGATAGCCGCATGGACGACCCGGGGAGTATTCCTTTAGGTAGTATCATACTGTATTTGTTTCTGATAGTAGGCAGTGCTTATTTTTCAGGAACAGAAATTTCATTAGCATCTGTAAACCGTATTCATATGATGAGTTATGCCGATAACGGCAGTAAAAGTGCCAAGCGTGTACTTAATGTTTTAGACCGTTTTGATGAAGCACTTGCTGTTTTGCTTATAGGCAATAACATTATGAATATCGGCTGTGCAACCCTTTCTGTAGTTATTGCAACGCAGATTTGGGGTTCGGATTCTGTAACGCTTGCAACCGTTGCAACGACTGTTATTTTGTTTGTTTTTGGCGAAATGACGCCAAAAAGCATAGCAAGAGCTTGCAACGAACAATTTGCAATGTTTGTTTCGGGTTCTCTATTATTTTTGATGAAGATTTTAAAACCGATTTCTTGGTTCTTTACAAAATTTTCTGCGGTTGTTTCAAAACCGCTTATAAACAATACCGAGCCGGATGTTACAATGACCGAGGATGAGCTTCAGGACATTGTTGAAAACATTTCCGAGGAGGACGGTTTTGATGAAGAGACCGGTAAATTGGTAAAATCCGCATTTCTTTTTGATGACCTTACCGCAGTTGAGATTATGACGCCGTGGGAGGATGTTCAGAAAATAAATGCCGGAATGAAGACCGAGGAAATACTTGAGCAAATAAAGGATACAGTACATTCAAGACTACCTGTTATCGGACGTGACGGTTCTGTTAAGGGCACATTGCAGATACGTAGGTTTATGCGTGCCTATATTAAAAACAAACATATAATCTTGGCATCGGTTATGGATTATCCGTATTATATCCGCCCCGATGTTGCTATAGATGATCTTCTTACTCAAATGAGTAACCACCGCCGAAATCTCGCTATTGTTAAAGGGGCTGACGGTAAACCTATCGGTATATTAACGATAGAAGACATACTTGAACAGCTTGTTGGCGAGATCTACGATGAGGACGACATCGGAGGTGGCGAAGATGGATAATATTTTACTTTATATTTGTATTCCGATACTTATTTTGTTTTCTGCTTTCTTTTCGGGCAGTGAAATAGCGCTTGCAAGTGCGAACGTTCACCGCCTGAAAACCCGCGCTGAAAACGGTAGTTTTTCGGCAAAAATTGCCTGTAAGCTAATAGATAGATATGATGATACTTTAGGCGGAATTCTTGTTGGTAATAATATTGTAAATACTGCAGCTTCGTCCATTGCTACCGTTATTGTAATTAACCTTTTAACCGATGATTATGCCTGGGTTTCCACCGTTGTTATGACCCTTTTGGTACTTATGTTCGGTGAAATAATACCCAAGGTATTGGCAAAGGCTTTTTCTGAAAAATTTTCGCTTTTCTGCGCTGTTCCCGTATATATTATATCTATAATTTGCCGTCCGATTTCAATGTTTATGATATTTATTATAAATCTGTTTTCGAGGCCGTTTAACAGTGTACGCAGTGACAGTACTGCTGTTTCAGAGGATGATTTTGAAAACATTATAGACATTGTTGAGGACGAGGGTGTGCTTGACGAGGAGCAGTGCGACCTGCTTCAGAACGCACTTGATTTTGATGAGGTTTTGGCGTACGAGGTAATAACTCATCGAGTTGATATGACCGCTATTGATATTCGCGACCCGTATGAAAAGAATATTGAAAAAATAATGGAGTGTATCTATACAAGAGTCCCTGTATATGAGGATACGCCCGATAATATAATCGGTATTTTGCATCTGAATCACTTTTTCAAAGAACTTGTAAGCAATGAGCAGGTTAGTATCAGAAATCTTTTACTTCCTGTGACCTATGTTCATAAAACAATGCCGCTACCTGATGTTCTTGAAAAAATGAAAGAGAATAAAACCCATATCGTTGTTGTTCTTGATGAATACGGCGGCACAATGGGTATTCTTACAATGGAGGATGTGCTTGAACAGCTTGTTGGTGAAATATGGGATGAAACCGATGAGATAGAGCACGAGTTTATCTGTATTGATGATACTCATTTTGAGGCTATCGGAGATATGCGTATCTATGATTTCTTTGATGAGTTTGATATAGATATTGATGAAGATGAGGATTTTGAGGACGATAATACAACCGTTGGCGGTTGGGTTGTTGACCGTCTTGAGGGTGAATTTCAAATAGGCGATACAGTTACCTATCAAAACCTTGTTATTACTATTCTTGAGGCTGATGATAAGCGTATTGAGCGCATTGCGGTTGAAGAGCTTCCGGAGTTATCGGAAGATGATGAGGAAGAGGAAGACTAAAATTTAATTTATATAACAGTTTTGGGGAGCATTTGTGTACAAATGTTCCCTGATTTTATATGCACTTTATAAAAAATTGATTTTTTTGAAAAAATATGGCAAAAAGTGCTTTCAAAATCGGTTGAAATATAGTATAATAATTTTGAATAATAATATGAGGGAGTGTGTGAGTTATGAAGTCGGATTTTACCGTTTCGCTTAAACGTATAATTGATGAATTTTCTCTTGAAATTCTTCATATTCCGTCTTCCCCCGAAGAACTGCTTATAAGCAGTCCCGAAATTAACCGTCCGGGACTTCAGATGGCTGGTTACTATGAATATTTTGATGATAAACGTATTCAGATAATCGGTATAACAGAAATAAGCTATCTTAAAAAATTCAGTGATGATGAAGCTAAAAATCGTATTCATGACTTCTTTTCAAAAAAACCGCCCGCAGTAGTTATTGCGCGTAATTTGGAAATAAGTGATTATTATACAGATGCGGCAAGCGAATACGGCGTACCGTTGCTTCGCATAGGTGAGTCAACCTCCGAGTTTGCGGCTTCGCTTATTGCTTTTCTTAATTTGCAGTTAGCTCCGCGTGTTACTCGCCACGGCGTTATGGTTGAGGTTTACGGTGAGGGTATCTTACTGCTTGGCGAAAGCGGCGTTGGTAAAAGTGAAACGGCTATTGAGCTTGTAAAAAGAGGTCACCGTTTAATTGCCGATGATGCGGTTGAAATTCGCCGTGTATCGAGTAAATCGCTTGTTGGCTCGGCACCTGAAAATATCCGTCATTTCATTGAATTGCGCGGTATAGGTATTATAAATGCAAGCCGTATTTTCGGTGTGGGCGCTGTAAAGCTCACCGAGAAAATTGACCTTGTTATAAATCTTGAACCGTGGGATATGAATAAGGTTTATGACCGTATGGGTCTTGAAAGCCAGAAAACAGATATATTGGGTCTTATGATTCCCTCGATGACCATACCGGTAAAGCCCGGTAGAAACCTTGCGGTAATAATTGAGGTTGCGGCAATGAACAGCCG
>JAZSKL010000106.1:0-2863 GCA_045534855.1 Acutalibacteraceae bacterium | reverse complement strand
ATTCACTATTGCTCCGGCAGATGCAACAAGCAAATTTACAGCAGTTCCGTTTGTTGAACAATATGAAGCTTATGACGATCTTTCATTTAATGATTTGTGGATTGGCGAAAACTCCATGGTAGGCAGAGAGATGGATGGCGGTCATGAGTATACTTATAACGCTACTTCTCCAACCTACTCAATGAAGCTTAAATTCCGCTGGACAGCAGGCGGCGAGGAACTTCAGTTCTCAACATTCCTTGATGATTGGAAATATCCTTTCTGCTTTGCAGTAAAAGTACCTAACAGAGCTGACTTTGGTGCAGCAGCAGGACCTAACGGTGCATGGCATCTTGTACCCTCTAATGCTGACCTTATCGTTCAGATGGATGAGCCTATCGTTGCAGGTCAGTCCTATGATATTGAAATCGGTCGTCTCAAGGTTGCTAACGGCGCAAACGCAGGTAAATATTATGTTTACTGGATGGTAGACGGCGAGCTTATAGTTTCCTACTACTATGATGGCGTTGTTGATGGCGTTTATGACGGCGTTGCATTATCAAACAAGATTATTTTCAGCGCTAAAGCAGGTAACACCTTCAAGGCTACACCTTTTGTTGAGGAATATGAAGATTACGATGAAATCGGCTTCGAAGATCTTAAGGATGCAGAAGGCAATTCTCTCTCCGGTCAGAAGCAGATGTCCGGTCATACTGTATTTAATTACGACAGCACCTCTGCTACAGGTTCTGTAATCTTCAAGTATCGTTGGAAGATTGGCTCTCTTGCTAAGTTCCAGATGTCCTTTGAAAAGGCAGCAGACGATGCAATGGGCTATATGTTCGGTGCATGGATGTATGCTCCTTCCGAAGTTGCTGCTGAAGGATATCCCAACGGCAGAGTTTGGTTAAGACCTTCTTACGGTCCGCAGGCACAGCTTGCAGAAGCTCTCGGAAGCGGAACTTCACACAATGTTGAGTTCGGCAGACTTATGGTTGCAAACGGCTCTAATAAGGGCAAGTATTATGTATACTTCAAGATTGATGATGTACTTATAGCAGAAAGCTATGTTGATGCTAACGTAGTTGATGCAAACGGTAACTATGTAACAGGCCCCGGCGAAGCAACCTGTAATGTAAAATCAGGCGAAATCTTCATGGCATTCTGGGGTACCGAAGGCAATGTAATCACCAGTTACAAAGTACCCGGTTCTACTGTACACGAGGGAACAAAGGGTGACTTTGACGGTGACGGATTCATCGCTGCTGAAGACCTTGTAACCCTTAGAAAGATTATATTGGGCTTAGTAAGCACAATCGAAATGCCCGCAGGCATTGCTGACTTTAACCTTGACGGCAAGGTAGACGTTCGTGACCTTGTTGCAATGAAGAAGTATATGGCACCTGTTAACTCCTATGAAAAGACAGGAAGTCTTGCTCTTGGTTTACAGGAACATCTCCTTGAGGATGAAACCAAAACTCCTACCTATATAGCTGATGTTACTGCTACTATGGGTGCTTCTACATTCCGTTTGAGCAGACCTATCCATACATTGTATTATGCTACTGCAAATAACGGTGTAGCAGTAAAAGAGGAAAATATGGCTAATTTCAGAGCTATGGTTGAAGCTTTGAAGGCAAAGGGTATTAAAGAAATTCTTTATGTAACCGATGCGTTCATTCTTCCTTACGGTTATGCCGATGCTGCAATGAATCACAACAAGACAGTTCCGGATCCTGTAAGCGATTATGAAAACTATATTGCTTGGCTCAATGTAAATGCAGCTGCATTTAAGGCATTGGCTGAGGAATTCCCCGAAATCAAGTATTTTGAGCCCTATAATGAAATGAACGTTTCTAAGGGTAGCGGTCTTGAGAGATACGGTATCGCTTGGGATGCAGAAGAAAATGATGCTTACAAGTATACTATGGAAGAAAGAGCCGGCATCACAGCTGACCTTTGCTGGTATATTTCTAAGGCAGTTAAGTCTGTAGACCGTGCAAATCAGGTAACAACCCCGTCCTTGAGCGTTGATAATAACCATTCACATGTTGAGGGTGACTTCCTTGATGCTCTCTATGATGCAATTGAGTCCGGTAATTATCCGAGATACAATGATGTTGCTGATACAAGAATAGATAACTACTTCACAATCATCAACATCCACGCTTATGTTGAGTATCACGATACAAACAGCAAGGCTCAGGAAAGAGTTAATGCTTGGGCAGACCGTATAGCTTATGCTTATAATATAGCTAAGGCTCATAACGATGGCGGAAGCCGCGTATGGCTCACCGAGACCGGTATGTCTACATATCATCCTGACGGTGCGCCCCGTAATGAAGATAAGGTTGCAAACTTCATCACATTGTCACTCAACAAGCTTAATACAGAGCTTACCTTTGTTGATACCGTAATTTTCTATGAAATTGCAGATAAGTCAACAGATGCAGGCGCAAGCGCTGTAGAAACACATTACGGCTTGTTCTATGCTTACGATGATATGGATTTCGATCCTTACACCGCTAAGCCGTCTGCAAAGGCTGTATACAGCTTCTTTAACGGTGGCACAAACGATTATTCCGCTCTTGATGCTCTCGCAAATAGATACGCTCAATAATTAAGTAATTATTTATCGTATTAAAAGTTGTGTGACATTTGTCTCATTAGCTTAAAATTGTAGATTACCCGCCTCACCCAAACGGGTGGGGTGGGTAAAGGGAGAGAAAAATGCTTGCTTACCCTCCCGAAAATTCTCTCCCTTTATCTACAATAAATTGGTGTATTGATATATCGTAGGGGACGTCAATTTTTGATGTTCCGAAAAATCGCGCAAATCTAAAACTGGTGGTATGTTTACAAGCACCATACTATATTTTAAATT
>JAZSKL010000114.1:0-1912 GCA_045534855.1 Acutalibacteraceae bacterium | reverse complement strand
ACCTAAATTTTTAATTTCCGCGTTCTTTACATAACCGAAAAAGCCCACATAATTAGTCTTATCGGGCGCGCTTTCATCTGCTCCTGTACCTTTAATCTTAACATTTATAATTTCGTGGTTGCCGCCGTCAAAATTGCCCACGTATGGTGTTTTTTGACCTATCGGTGTCCACTCCTTATTTTCCCAATCAATATTTACGGTAAGCTTTACGCAAACGCCGTCAGCATTATAAGTTGCGTTATTTTGATTAACCTGTGCAACGAAAAACGCAAGGTCGCCGCGCGTATTTATAAGATACGGTGACAGAGCTGTACCCTCACCCTGAAGCTTACCGTCAACAAGCGTTTTACTATCATCCTTGTTGTAACAATCTGCGTTTACAATATCGCCAAACGAGATTGTATCCGATACATTTGCCGAGGCAGCCTCCCCATCATTAGCGGATGCCAAGGATATCGGCATTACCGACAGCATAATAACCAGACTTAAAAACAGTGATAAAATGCTACGAGACAGTTTCATAAGAATTACCCCTTTTTAATATATATAAATAGAAAATAAATATATCTATAGCTATTTTAATTATACTAAATA
Organism: Acutalibacteraceae bacterium; assembly: GCA_045534855.1. Lineage (GTDB taxonomy): Bacteria > Bacillota > Clostridia > Oscillospirales > Acutalibacteraceae > UBA737. Next base: position 1,318 of record JAZSKL010000114.1, on the reverse strand, counting down.
CCTAATATTTAATTCCATTGACCGAATATACAAATTATACCACTCATTTTTAACAACTATAACAAAAGCAAGAAAATTCATTTAAATAATAGCTACAATTTAGCAAAAATATTTTTTTGCTATGCCTTCCCAAATGAGGTTAGTTTTTCAGTACAGATAAATCCGTCTCGCACATTATATTTTTTCATAATATTATATGTTTACATCGTAGGGGAGGCAATTTGCCTCCCGTTAAGCCTTCCCCTCGGTGGGGAAGGTGGATTTTGCGAAGCGAAAGACGGATGAGGGGATTACCGATTATTTTTTATAAAAATGTGCTGGAGGGCACAAAGACCCTCCCTTACAATATATCAATTTGATTTATACAAAAACGAAAAGGGACGATACGGCATCGTCCCCTACGTAATATCAATTCATTTATATCTTAAATATATAACTTTAAATTATTTTTTCATCCAAGGCTTTAAATCCTTATATTCCTCAAACAATGCGCGGTAGCTTTCAAGACGTGTTTCTTCCACCCTACCGTTTGATACAGCCTCCAAAACAGCACAGCCCTTTTCGCAAGTATGGGTACACGAAGAAAAACGGCAGTCACAAACATACTCTGAAAATTCAGGAAAGCAATCCTCTAACTTCTCTTTAAAGTCATAATTATTATCGGGTTCTATGGAAGAAAAACCGGGTGTATCGGCAACAAAACCGCCGAGTTTATTGGAAAAAAGCTCGGTATGGCGTGTTGTATGGCGTCCTCTGCCTAACTTTTCGCTTACATCACCCGTTGCGAGGTTCAATTCACCAAAAAGCGCATTTAAAATACTTGATTTTCCAACGCCCGAATTTCCCGCAAAAGCACAAACGCACCCTGCTAATTCCTTACTCAAATCATCTATACCCTCACCTGTTTTTGCCGAAACGGTATAGGTAGGAAAGCCTACGCGCGAATAAATTCCCTGAAAATACGAAAAGTCGCCCTGATCGCACTTATTAAACACTATTACGGGAGAAATATTATGGTACACCGCAAGCGCACTCAAGCGGTCTATCATAAAAGTATCGGGAGACGGGGTTGCATAAGAAGAAACTATAACAAGCTTATCAATATTTGCAACAAGCGGACGGTTAAGCAGATTTTTACGCTCACAAACCTTTTCAACAACGCCTTTTTCCCCATCAATCACAGTTATTTCAACCCTGTCACCCACAACGGGGGAAATTCCCGATTTGCGGAAATTCCCCCTTGCTTTACATTCGTAGGTAACACCGTCACAATTGACGTAATAAAAGCCTGATATTGCCTTTAAAAGTATTCCCTGCA
>JAZSKL010000232.1:0-5085 GCA_045534855.1 Acutalibacteraceae bacterium | reverse complement strand
CACCACCGGCTATGCCAAGATCTGCTTCTCTTGCTTCACCCGGACCATTAACTACACAACCCATTATAGCAACAGTGATGTCCTTATTTATACCCTCTAAACGATTTTCTACTTCTTTTGCAATACCGATAAGGTCAATTTTCGTTCTTCCGCAGGTAGGACAAGAAACAAATCGTATACCGCCCTTTCTCATATCAAGAGCGCGTAAAAGCTTTAATGCCGCAGTTACTTCCTCTTTTGGGTCATCGGTGAGAGATATACGTATAGTATCACCTATACCACGAAGTAACAAACCGCCTATTCCTGCCGCAGATTTAATTACACCCATATTAGATGTACCCGCCTCGGTAACACCAAGATGTAATGGGTAACGGCATTTTTCAGCCGCTAAAGTATATGCCTTATACATACGAGCAGTATCGGATGATTTAAGGGATAAAACTATATCCTCAAAATCATACTTTTCAAGAAGAGATATATGATAAAGTCCGCTTTCTACCATAGCTTCAGGCGTTGGAGAGCCGTATTTTGCCAAAATTTCTTTTTCCAACGAGCCTGAATTTACGCCTATTCTTATGGGCACATTCTTGCTTCTGCAAGCATCGGCTACCGCCTTAACATGGGTTTCATCGCCTATATTTCCGGGATTTATACGAACCTTATCAACGCCTGCATTTACACTCTCAATAGCAAGCCGCCAATCAAAATGAATATCGGCAACTATCGGCACATTAACATTTTTCTTCAAGGCTTCAACCGTTTTGATAGTTTCCTTATCAGGCACAGAAACTCTTATAATTTCACAGCCTGCCGCCTCTAAAGCCTTTGCTTGGCGAACATTTCCCTCAACATCATGAGCCGGTATATTAAGCATTGACTGCACCGAAACGGGCGCGCCTCCGCCTATTTCAACATTGCCGACCTTTACCTTTTTAGTAGTTTGATTGGTGTACATACCGTACCTCCTATGTGAATAAGCCTATTATATCCTTTGCTGTAATAAGCGCTATAAGTCCTAATAGAATTATCATTCCAACCGCATGCACCAACGCCTCTTTTTTAGCCGGTACAGGCTTTCTGAATATCATCTCAAATAAAATAAATATAAGTCTTCCGCCATCAAGAGCCGGTAACGGCAAGAGATTAAAAAGTCCCAAATTCACCGTAATCAAAGCGATTATGGGAAGTATATCCATAAGACTTTGCTTTGCAAGTGAGCCTATTTGTGCCGTGATTCCAACAGGGCCCGACATTGCGCTGATACCGTATTTACCCGTTATAAGGTCAAATAGCGAACGATAAACGGTAGCGCAGTAGGAAGCACCTGTTTTAAATATATTCTCTATATAACTGCCTACTGTTTTTTCTTGTGGTTCTACATAAAAATCTACATTAAGATAATTTATATCATATTCCTTATCGTAGGTAGAATTAAAACTTACATCTCGAAGTAATTTTTCTTTACCGTTACGAATTACCGTAATATCTATTTTTCCATCCTCAACATTTGTAAAGGCATATCCCAAATCATGGGTTGAAAAAATATATCTTCCGTCTATATGGGTAATTTCATCACCCGCCATAAGACCTGTTTGCTGACTTTTTGCATCTTTATAAAATCCGCTTACTGTAGTTGTAGTAAACTGACTTTCAGGCGCCAAAATTATTGCTATCAGTATCAAACCAAATAAAAGGTTAAATACCGCGCCCATAACAACAATTACAAAACGCCGCCAAGCCTTTTTGTTGCAAAACGCTCTGCCATCCTTGCTTTCCTCATCCTCGCCCTCCATAGCGCAATAACCGCCGAAAGGCACACAACAAACACTGTAGGTAGTCTCCCCCAATTTTTTAGAAAACAACTTTGGACCGAATCCAACGGCAAACTCATTTACCTTAACGCCCATAAGCTTTGCCGCAATAAAATGACCAAATTCATGAATGATAATAAGGATTAAAAAACATAAAACCGCAACCAAATAAGGCCATATATTACCCCAAATATCAGCTATAACAGAAATAAAAACCACTACCTCTAAATAGAATTACGAACAAGCTCTCTTGCCGCTTTATCGGTTAAGAAAACATCCTCAACTGTGAAATTTTTAATATCGGGTGCTTTTGAAAGCGCTTTTTCAACCAAATCGGCAATCTGCAAAAAGCCTATTTTGCCCTTCAAGAAAAGCGCAACTGCTTCTTCATTTGCACCGTTTACCGCAGTAGGATAAACTCCTCCGCGGTTTATCGCCTCAATACAAATGGGCAAACAACGGAAGGTCTCGGTATCGGGGCGCTCAAAAGTAAGTGTTCTAATATCCGCAAGACTTAAATGCTCAAAGCATACTCCGCGTTCGGGATAGGTAAGCGCATATTGAATAGGAACCTTCATATCCGGAGTACCAAGCTGGGCAATTACCGCACCGTCACAAAGCTCAACACCCGAATGAAGTATACTCTGCCTATGCACCAATACCTCAATATTATCGGCTGAAATACCGAAAAGATGCACCGCCTCAATAACCTCAAGACCCTTATTCATAAGAGTTGCCGAGTCTATAGTAATTTTTGAACCCATAGACCAATTCGGATGATTTAAGGCTTCGGCTACGGTTACATTTTTAAGGTCTTCCCTCTTTTTACCGTAAAACGGACCGCCCGAAGCTGTTAAAAGTATCTTTTTAAGTGCCTTTTCGGGAGAACCCTGAAGAGATTGGAAAATTGCTGAATGTTCACTGTCAACAGGGAGTATTTTAACACCGTTTTTGCGCGCTTTGCGGTTTACTATTTCACCGCCGGTAACAAGCGTTTCTTTGTTTGCAAGCGCAATGGTTTTTTTAGCATCTATTGCCGCAAGCGTAGGCTTTAAACCTGCTATTCCAACAATAGAGTTAAGCACAGTATCACCATTTGATACCGCTAATTCACAAACACCGTCTTCCCCCGATAAAACCTTAATATCGGTATCGGCTAAACGGATTTTCAGTGTTTTTGCGGCTTCTTCGTTAAAGACCGCTACATTTTGAGGCTTCCACTGCCTTGCCTGCTGTTCCAAAAGCTCAATATTAGAGCCTGCGGCAAGACCTGTTACGCGGTAGCCTTGCGCCTTTGCAACATCCAAAGCCTGCGTTCCTATTGAACCGGTAGAACCTAAAATTATAAGCTCTTTCATTTTAAAGCACCCCAAAGGAAACAAACAGCGCCATAACAGGTGCAATCAGCAGAATGCTGTCAACACGGTCTAAAATACCGCCATGACCGGGAATCAAATTGCTGTAATCTTTAAGTCCTACCGAGCGCTTTATTGCAGAAGCAAAAAGGTCTCCTATCATACCAACAGCACAAAGCGGAATTGTTACTATAAGTGTAGGTACAAGCTTATCGGTCTGATTAAAGATAAGCATAAATACAACCGCAAAAATAAGACTTGAAGCAATACCTCCAACTGCACCCTCAATAGTCTTTTTAGGACTTATATTGGGGCATAGCTTATGCTTTCCGCAGGTAACACCCACAAAGTAAGCACCCATATCGCAAACACTCGAGAAGTTAAGGAGCATCAGTAAATAATACAATCCGTTCTGATGATTTATGACACTTCCAAGGCAACTGAAAGCAAAACAAAGCGGCAACGGAAGACCGCAAAGAAGTGCGATATGAGAAAGACCGAAATCCTTATGATTTTTAAGCACCATAACAACAGCATAAAGGAAATAGCCGATAATCAAAGCACTTACTCCCAAAGACCAATATTTAGTAAAGTTTTGAGAAACCTTTACTACATTTTCAATATTTTTAGGTATCAGCGAATATATTTTTTCCTGAAAATTGCTATCAGATGCAAAAACATAAAGGAAAGAAAAAGTGCAAGCGCCCGCTACAGCCGCTTTCGATTTAATTCCTGCGGCGTTGTAAGTAAGCTCATAAGTGCCTGCGGCGGCAAGGATTGCAACAAAAGCCGTTATAACAACCGGCTCAAAGTTCATACCAACCGTAAGAACAGCTGCTAAAATAGCTGCCATAACTATGCCTGAAATAATTCTTGTTTTCATATTATACTCCTCCAAAACGGCGATTTCTTCTATTGAAATCATCTATAGCCTGCTCTAAATGTTCGGGCTTGAAATCAGGCCATAAAACATCCGCAAACCAGAATTCAGCATAAGCCGACTGCCATATAAGATAGTTTGAAAGACGGAATTCACCGCTTGGGCGAATTATAAGGTCAGGGTCAGGCTGACCGGCGGTATAAAGATTTCGGGAAATCAACTCTTCGGTAATACTATCGGGTGAAGCTCCGCTTTTTACTATATCGCGAACCGCGTGAACAAGTTCATCCCTGCCGCCGTAATTAAGCGCAATATTAACCTGAAGTCCCGTTGCGTTTTCCGATTCCTTTTCGTCCTTTACAATAAGCTCCTTAATATCATCTGCCAACGGCTCAAAGTCACCTATAAACTTGAGCTTAATATTTTCGGATTTAAAGTTTGTAGCATCTTTTAGATAATCGCGAAGCAGATTCATAATACCGTCCACCTCGGCTTGCGGACGTTTCCAATTTTCGGTTGAAAAAGCATATACCGTTAGATATTTTACACCGATTTTATTGCAATATTTAGCAATTTCCTTAAAGGTTTTAGCGCCTGCAACGTGCCCCGCACTTCTTGGTAACGAGCGCTTTTTCGCCCAACGGCCGTTACCGTCCATAATTATCGCAATATGGGTAGGCACGTGCCTTTCGGCGTTAACCTCTTTCTTTTTACGGAAAAACATAACATCACATCCCGTGTTCTTAAATATGAAGAAACGGGCGCACGGTATGTACGCCCTTGTTTATCAATTGATTTTAAATTGCAAGAATTTCTTGTTCCTTATCAGCGGCAAGGTCATCGATTTCCTTGCAGTATTTATCAGTAAGGGTTTGAATTTTCTTCTCGCCTATCTCTTCATCATCCTCGGTGATTTCGTTGTTCTTCTTGAGAGCCTTTAATTTATCAAGGGCATCGCGGCGAAGATTGCGAACAGCAACCTTGCTATCCTCTGCTTTTCTGCGAACGTCCTTGGTTATTTCCTTACGGCGTTCCTCGG
>JAZSKL010000141.1:0-3056 GCA_045534855.1 Acutalibacteraceae bacterium | reverse complement strand
ACACTTTTTCAGTGTTTCGACTTTCTATAATCATTATAAAGATAGTAATGCTTTCGCGATACTATAACTATATTTTTGTATTCTCCGAAGTTTTCGCAAAACTCTAATTCCCGAGAAAGAATAAATTTACGCTTGCTATATTTTTTACTCATTATTTTATTTAAACAGTCCAAACAAACATCTGCCATATAATCACCCTTGTTATTATATCAAATATGCATTGCAAATGCAATGCATATTTTTAAAAGTTTTACCTATACACTATAAGCAAGACAAATGTATTACGAGGTGCTTTATGGGTAAATTTAAAATTCCGTCTATTCCCGCCACAACCAATAAAACAATACGTTTTCCAAATGACATTATAGCGGATGTTGAAAAAGCTATTCAGGGAAAGGATTGTAATTTTTCAGCCTTTGTTATTGCCGCAGTCCGCTCGGCACTTGATGACTTAAAGGATTAACTTTATAAAAAAACAAAATAGGACATACCGTTCAAAATGAATTTTACGGTATGTCCGTTTTTTTAATATTTACTTTTCGTTATAAAAACAATCTTCCCGCCATTTTTGAGGATTTGTGTCAATGTAATTCCAAATTTTCAAATAATCATTCTCATCACGAATTATATGGTCGTGGAATGAGCGTTGCCATAATGGCTTTTCGGAATGCATAAATGCATTCCCTACCTTGCGCGTTACAGCAGCCTTATATTTTCCAACAATATTTGAAATATCGAATTTCTTTGTAGGGAACGGATTTATCCGTTCCGATATTCTGATTATCAAATGAATATGATTTGGCATAATAACATATTTATCAATAATCACATTGCTATAATGCATTGTAACATTCAGTAACTCGCGTTCGGCAATTAAGCCAATTGGGGATAGATTTATTAACGGGAGGGTTAATCCCTCCCCTACAATGTCACATAATATTTTTTGCTTATTATGCGTGCATATTGTTATAAAATAATATCCGTTTTGGCTGTAATCGTAATCTTTCAGCCTTGTTGGTTTGCGGTTTGGTAAGTCCGTATCCATAACACAAAAATCATTTAATTTCGGTTATATCATACGGTGTTGTCTGATAAACAAAATAGTTAAGCCAGTTGGAATAAAGTAAATTCGCATGCGAACGCCATGTAACCAACGGTTCTTTTTCGGGGTTATCATCAGGGAAATAATTTTTAGGAACCGATATAGGCTTACCCTCATTAAGGTCACGCAGATACTCATTTTTAAGGGTATTTGCATCATACTCGGAATGACCTGTAATGAAAATTTGTCTGCCGCCCTCGGTAGCAACTGCATATATCCCCGCTTCCTCGGAAGAGGAAAGGATTTTAAGCTTTGGACATTTCTCAATATCCTCTCGCTTTACGGTTGTATGACGCGAGTGAGGCACCATAAAAACATCATCAAAACCACGGAAAAGTATTGAGCGTTTATAATCCGCAATATGCGGAAAAATGCCAAACATTTTTTCCTCAAGCTTATGCTTGTTTATACCAAAATGATAATAAAGACCGGCTTGTGCACCCCAGCAAATATGGAATGTACTGTGAACATGGGTTTTGCTCCACTCCATTATTTCGCAAAGCTCCTGCCAATACTCAACCTCTTCAAAATCAAGAAGTTCTACAGGCGCACCTGTTATAATCATACCGTCAAAGGTTTGCTCCTTTACATCATCAAAGGTTTTATAAAAAGCAAAAAGATGCTCGGCAGAGGTATTTTTAGACTTATGTGATTTAGTGTGAATAAGCGTAAGGTCTACTTGTAAGGGCGAGTTACCCAAAAGGCGTGACAGTTGGGTTTCGGTCTCTATCTTTTTGGGCATAAGATTAAGCAACAAAATTTTAAGAGGACGAATATCCTGCGTAATGGCACGCTTTTCGGTCATCACAAAAATATTTTCATCTGCAAGCGTTTTTACCGCAGGCAGGTCATTTGGAATTTTAATAGGCATTACTGCACCTCTCGGTTGAATTAAATATTATCAAGAGCCTGTTTTATATCCGCAATGAGGTCATCGGCATTCTCAATTCCGCAGGAAAAACGAACAAGGTCGGGAGATACGCCTGCGGCAGCAAGCTCTTCATCATTCATCTGTCTGTGTGTTGCGCTTGCGGGATGCAAACAGCAGGTTCTCGCATCGGCAACGTGGGTTTCAATAGCCGCAATCTTCAAGTTCTTCATAAAGCTTTCGGCAGCGGCACGACCGCCCTTAACGCCGAAGCTTACTACACCGCAACTGCCGTTTGGCAAATATTTTTGAGCAAGCTCATAGTAATCATCGCCCTCAAGACCGGGATATTTCACCCAGCTTATACGGTCATCACTCTGCAAATATTTTGCAACGGCAAGTCCGTTTTCGCAGTGACGCTTCATACGAACGTGCAGACTTTCAAGTCCAAGATTCAAAAGGAATGCATTTTGGGGTGCCTGAATTGAACCGAGGTCACGCATAAGCTGTGCGGTAGCCTTGGTTATAAATGCGCCCTCAAGACCGAAGCGCTCGGTATAGGTTATACCGTGATAGCTTTCATCGGGAGTGCAAAGACCTGGGAATTTATCGGGATATTTTGTCCAGTCAAACTTACCCGAATCAACAATACAACCGCCTACAGCCGCACCGTGACCATCCATATACTTTGTTGTTGAATGGGTAACAATATCTGCGCCCCTTTCAAAAGGACGGCAGTTTACAGGTGTTGCAAAGGTGTTATCTATAATAAGCGGAACGCCATGTGCATGTGCCGCTTTTGCAAACTTTTCAATATCCAAAACTGTAAGTGCAGGATTAGCGATAGTCTCACCGAAAACCGCTTTTGTATTAGGACGGAAAGCGGCATTAAGCTCCTCCTCGGTACAATCGGGAGAAACAAAAGTAAAGTCGATTCCCATTCGCTTCATTGTAACGGTAAAAAGGTTATAGGTTCCGCCGTAAATTGAAGAGGATGTTACATCTTGGTCGCCGCAGGAAGCTATATTGAATACCGAATAAAAGGATGCTGCCTGACCCGAAGAGGTAAGCATAGCGGCTGTACCG
>JAZSKL010000149.1:0-2117 GCA_045534855.1 Acutalibacteraceae bacterium | reverse complement strand
AACGAGGTTTTTTCTGGTAATCCATCGGGGATGAAGCCGCTTTTAGCGTCTTCCCTGCTCGGCGACCGTTCGCATAGCGAACAGTACCCGCCTCACACTTCATCGCTAAAAACAGTTCACCGAACTGTTTTCTTTACGCTCCTCACCCTCTCAGGGTTCGAATCCCCTCGGTAGTAAAAAGAAAAAACCGAAACACCCAAAAGGGTATTTCGGCTTTTTGGTGATCCATCGGGGATTCGAACCCCGGACACCTTGATTAAAAGTCAAGTGCTCTACCGTCTGAGCTAATGAATCAAATTGCGACAGCTTTATTATTATACCAATGACATCCATTATTGTCAAGTAAAACCTTCATTTTTATTCAATTTTTTTAAATTTTTGTTTTTTATTTAAAAAAGTGCTGTAAAATGTGGTAATATTTGTGCAAAAAACAATATGTTGGGTTAATTAGAAATATTTATCACTTAATTTGTGATAAAAACTTGACAAAATATAAAAAAAGCTTTATAATCAATGAGAAGATTTATGTTTAAAACATAAGATTTATATTATTGGAGGAAATTTATATGATTAGTGCCGGCGATTTTAGAAACGGTGTCACCTTTGAAGAGGACGGTAACGTTCTTCAGGTAGTTGAATTTCAGCATGTTAAACCGGGTAAAGGTGCTGCGTTTGTAAGAACCAAGGTTAGAAATGTTATTACCGGTTCTGTTGTTGAAAAGAGCTACAACCCCACTGCAAAATTCCCTACAGCTTATGTTGAGCGTAAGAATATGGAATATTCCTACAGTGACGGTGATCTTTATTACTTTATGGATCAGGAAACCTTTGAACTTGTTCCGATCAATGCAAGCGAGCTTGATGATAACTTCAAGTTTGTTAAGGAAAATATGATTTGTAAGATTCTTTCTTACAAGGGTAATGTTTTCGGTGTTGAGCCTCCTACATTTGTTGAGCTTCAGGTAACACAGACCGATCCCGGTTTTGCAGGCAACACTGCAACAAATGCTACCAAGCCCGCTACTTTGGAAACCGGTTGCGAAATCCGCGTTCCGCTTTTCATCAATGAGGGAGATATGATCCGTATTGATACCCGTACAGGCGAATATATGGAGCGCGCATAATTACAGGAGGTATTTTTACTATGAATATTGCTGAAAAAGTTGCTTATATTAAAGGTCTTGCCGAGGGTCTCGGTCTTGACGATGCTACAAAAGAAGGCAAAATCCTTGCTGCTATCATTGATGTTCTTGATGATATTGCTGCTGAAATTGATGATGTTGAAGATGTAGTTGCTGATATGGCTGATCAGATTGATGCTGTTGATGAGGATTTAGCATCTGTTGAAGAGCTCATCTATGATGATGACGAGGATGATGACTGCTGCTGTTGCGGCGAAGATGATGACGAGGACGTTTTTGAGGTAGTTTGCCCCTCTTGTAACGATGTTATCTATCTTGATGCTGATATGCTTGAAGAAGGCGGCATAGTATGTCCTAACTGCGGTGAAAATCTTGAGTTTGATTTTGACTGCTGCGATGATGACTGCTGCTGTGGCTGCGGTGACGAGGACGAAGAATAATTTATTTTAAAATTTAGGCGGGTGCGTTCCCGTCATAAAAAGGTCGCACCTGACTTTGTGTTGTGTGCGGCCTTTATTTATTATTTTGAAGGGTAATATATAATATGAAAAAGAAGATTATTATAATATGTTTACTTGTTGCGGTTTTTGCGGTAGGCGTTTATTTCGGAGCTACCGATGCATATATTAAATATGAAAATACCGTTTTTGAATGGTTAAATCCTAATAACGAAAGCAATGGCTTTATGAAGTTTATGACCGATGTTGGAGAAGCTTCTTCGATTATTGCTATTATAGTTGTTTTGCTTTTAATACCGCAGACGAGATTAACGGTAGGTCTGCCAGGCGGTCTGATTGCGTTGTTTTCAAGAATTGTAAATACCGTAATTAAGTCGCTTGTTGCACGTGAGCGCCCTGTTGATAAATTATTGGTTGTAGGGGAGTACAGCTTTCCAAGCGGTCATTCAATGAATGGTGCCGCCTTTTATTTGGGTTTAATGTTGCTTATTTTGCGTATTTGCAAAACAAAGCAAGA
>JAZSKL010000033.1:0-10021 GCA_045534855.1 Acutalibacteraceae bacterium | reverse complement strand
CCCTCCCGGAAAACGAAATCCTCCTCATCCGTCTTTTGCTTCGCAAAATCCACCTTCCCCACGAGGGGGAAGGCTTAACGGGAGGCAAATTGCCTCCCGTACTAACATACAAAATTTATACACTGTAGGGGATATGCACCCCGAATGTTCGTTTTCTCTAAAATAAGATTGAAAATTTATTAAACGCCGTTTTTACAAAAAATCAAATGTAAAAAACGGCGTTTTTTGTATTATTTTGTATCTGCTTACAAAAATATGCACTTTACTTTTAGGTGCGGTTATGATAAAATAATAAAGTAATTGCAAAATGGGTGATACTATGCTTGCTTATTTTGTGTATCAAGAGTAACGGAGGATTGAGAGTGCAGAAAAAGAATGTTAAAAAGTATGCTAATGCACTTTTTTTGATAGTCGTATTCACTGTTACAATGTGGGCCGTTTTCGGCGGTAAGGATCTTGAACAAATTTTGTCGTTTATTACTACGGCAAATCCTATATATGTTGCTTTAGGCATTGCGTGTGTTCTTCTGTTTGTATTTGGTGAGGCAGTTATTATTTATTATCTTATGCATACGTTGGGAATCAAGGTCAAATTGTATCGGTGTTGCCTTTATTCGTTCATAGGCTTTTTCTACAGTTGCATTACCCCGTCTGCTTCGGGCGGACAGCCTATGCAGGTTATAGCAATGCGAAAGGATAAGATACCTGTTGCGGTATCAACGGTTGTTTTAGCTATAATTGCTATTACATACAAAGCGGTACTGGTTATTATCGGTGGGGTTGTTATGATATGGCGTCCAGCAGGCTTAATGCATTATCTTAAACCTGTGGAATGGATAATATATGTAGGTATGGCACTTAATGTTGTTTGTATTGCGGTACTGCTGCTTTTGGTTTTCCGCCATAATACTTTAAAAGCGATGGCGTTTAAGGTGCTCTCACTTGTAAACCGCATAAAGCCGCTTAAAAATATGCAGGCTCATACCGAGAGACTTGAGCGCGTATTCGGTCAGTATGAGGGAGCGGCGGACTTTTACAGAACCCATAAAAGTGTTATGCTTAATGTATTTGCAATAACCTTTTTACAGAGATTTGTGCTGTTCTTTATAACCTATCTTACCTATATTTCGTTTAATCTTTCGGGTCACGGTATGCCGCTTATAGTAAGCTTGCAGTCGATGATTTCGGTTGCGGTAGATATGTTGCCGCTACCCGGAGGTATGGGTATCAGTGAAACGATGTTTATTGATATTTTCACTCCTATATTCGGCGAAAATCTGGTACTGCCCGGAATGGTTATAAGCCGCGGACTTGCTTTCTATACGCAGATTCTTATATGCGGTCTGATGACGGTGGTTTCATCGTTTGTATTTAAAAGAAAAAAGATAACGGAAAATTCGGAGGAAGTTTTATGATTCGTTTGATAGGCTTTTATGACTATACGGTTGTTTTAACCTATTTAAGCTTGATTTCATCGGTTTTCGGTATTACTCAAGCTATTCACGGAAACTATAAATGGGCTATTTTGTGCCTTGCGGTTTCAGGCTTTTGCGATGCGTTTGACGGTAGGGTTGCCCGTACCAAAAAAGACCGTGATGAGGATGAAAAAAGCTTTGGTGTTCAGCTTGACTCGCTGTGCGATGTTATTTGCTTCGGCGTTTTCCCTGCACTCATTTGCTATCTTATGGGCGTAAGAGGTACGTTGGGTCTTATCCTTGTGTTCTTTTTCTGTATCTGCGCGGTTGTTCGTCTGGCATTTTTTAATGTATTGGAAGAAAAGCGTCAGAAGACCGAGGGCGGAGGAAATAAAACCTACCGCGGTCTTCCCGTAACATCTATTGCTTTTATACTTCCGCTTGTATTTTTACTGCAGTTTGTAGTACCCGAGCTTTTCTTTAAGGTTATTCTCCATATTGTTTTAGGCGTTGTGGGATTGCTTTTCGTGCTTGACTTCCCAATGCGTAAACCAAGCCTTAAAGGCGTTCTTATAATGATTGTTATCGGTGCTCTTGCGGTTGGCGTTGTAGTTGTTTATGGTATTTTAAATGTTCCCGACCATAAGGATGAAACTAACCCGATTGTTGAGGAAATCAAGCATAGTAATACAGTGAGTGATGGAGAGGATTTAACATCCTCCGAGGTGCTTGGCGGAGTAGAAAATAATGGATCGCAGATTGCGTGACGGTACGCTTATAGAGGATAACAGCGGTCAGGAGCGTCTTTTAAAAAGGCTTTACGGTAATATGGTAGGTCGCTTCTTCTTGAAACTGCTTATTTGTCCGTTTGTTTCAAAGGTTGCAGGTGCGTTTTTATCAACAGGCGCTTCGCGTTTCCTCAACCGCAGATTTATTGAAAATAATAATATTGATATGTCCCAGTATGAGGATAAAAAGTACCGTAATTTTAATGAGCTTTTCTCAAGAAAAATCCGCGAGGGTGCGCGCAAGGTGGATTATGATAAAAACCACCTTATAAGCCCTGCTGACAGTAAGCTTACGGTACTGCCAATTACAGAGGAGTGTCATTTCACCCTTAAAAACACCGAGTATACGGTTGAATCTCTTTTGCGTAACGCCGAATTGGCTCAAAAATTCGTTGGCGGTCAGCTTTTGATTTTCAGATTAACGGTTGATGATTATCACCGCTATTGCTATGTTGCCGATGGTGAAAAAGAAGATAACGTATTTATTAAGGGCAAGCTTCATACGGTAAATCCGATAGCTAACGATTATTACCCGATTTATAAGGAAAACAGCAGGGAATACTGCGTTTTGCACACAAAGGAATTTGGGGATATGGTTAGCGTTGAGGTTGGCGCGTTGCTTGTTGGTAAGATTGTTAATCTTCACGGTAAAAAAAGAGTTAAGCGCGGTGAAGAAAAGGGATATTTTCAGTATGGCGGTTCAACCGTTGTACTTATAACCGAAAAGAATGCCGTAAGGATTGATGATGATATTATTAAAAACTCATCAGAGGGCGTTGAAACGGTGGTTCGTTTCGGTGAAAAAATAGGCGAAATTGCTTTGCAATAATGTCTGAGGATGTATAAATCAGTAAACAAAAAAATGCAGAGAAAGCAAAATGTATGCTTTCTCTGCATTTTATGATTTTGAACCGCCTGATTAACATAAATTAAAGTTTGCCTGAAATAATTTGTTTTGATAAATCAATATTTATATAATCTGCTGTTCGTTTATTATAAGCTTAAAGCGTAAATTTAATTTTTCTGCCGCTTTTCGGCAAAGCATCATTCGTTGCATAAATATTTCAAAATAATCCATAATGCTTCCGTATTCGGTATCAACCGAAAGAGATAGTGTAATACAGTCTTTGCTGTCATTTATTTTTAATGCCGAATCATAAACCGAGTAATTAACCCTGTCGTGTATATCAAAGGTGGATTTATTGCGGTTTCGAACACGGCTTCTTCTAACATCGGCTTTATCGGCGAGGATAAGTGCCGCCGAAAGCTCATCAACAGGAACTCCGGTTCCTTCATCGTGATTGCCTATTGCGGTTACAATTGTTGCAATTTCTTCGCTTTCCATTCCAAGATCGGATAATATTTTAAAAGCCATTATAGCACCGCTCTGTGAATGGGCTATGCGGTTTACAAGATTTCCTATATCGTGAATATGCGCCGCAATTTTTACAAGCTCAATTTCTCTTTCGGAGCGGTTAAGAGCGGAAAGAATATATGCGGCATCGTTTGCAACCTTGCCTACATGGGCAAAGCTGTGCTCGGTAAAGCCCAATTCCGCAAGTGAGCGGTCAGCGGCGGTAATATATGTGTTTATCTGCTTATCATGACGTATTTGTTCGTAGGTTATCAAATTTTAAAGCCTCCTTTAATGTATTCTTTTATTTATTTTATCATAAATTTTTCGATATTCCAATATTTTTTAGATAAATCATATTTTATTGCATAAAAATGCAAATTTGTTCTTGACAATGCGGTAGAAATGGTTTAAAATCAACAATAGATTTCAAAATGAAAGGAGTTCGGGTTTGTGAAAAGCTTTAATTCATATTATTTTTATTTTTACTTTAATAATGCGGACCTGAACACCTGTAGAAAGCCGTATACGGCTTAATTAAAAGGTATATTGGGGTCCGCAATTCGTGTATGCTTTATCTGCATAACGTTTGCGGTCCTTTTTTATTGGAGGAAAAATTATGTTAAATGAAAAAATGTTACAGCTTGGTACAAAAAGCTCGGTTATCCGTGAAATATTTGAGTATGCAAAAAAGCGCAGAGCTGAAATAGGCGATGATAAGGTTTTTGATTTCAGTATAGGAAATCCGAGTATTCCGGCTCCGCAGTCTGTAACCGATGCAATTGAACGTTTATGCCGCGAAAAAGACCCTGTTGCTTTGCACGGATATACCTCTGCTGTTGGTGACCTTGGCGTAAGAACCAAAATAGCTGATTATATCAAATCACAGTTTGGTGTTGAGGCGAGTGCAAATCAGATTTATATGACCTGCGGTGCGGCAGCTTCGCTTACCATAACCCTTAATGCAATTGTTAACTCCGGTGATGAGGTTGTAGTGCTTGCGCCTTTCTTCCCCGAATACCGCGTATTTGCTGAAAAGGCGGGCGCAAAGCTTTGCATTGTAAAGTGCCGCGAGGAGGATTTCCAAATAGATTTCGAAGCCTTGTCAAAGGCGATAAATGAGAAAACAAAGGCTATAATAGTAAACTCTCCCAACAACCCAACGGGTGTTGTGTTCTCCAAAGAAACGGTTGAAAAGCTTGCGGTTTTATTAAAGGAAAAACAGCAAGAATACAATAAAACAATCTTCCTTATTGCCGATGAACCCTACCGTGAGCTGGCATATGGTGTTGAAGTGCCTTACTTGCCGTCATTTTATGATAATACGGTTGTTTGCTATTCCTACAGTAAGTCTCTTTCGCTTCCGGGTGAGCGTATCGGTTACATATTTGTTCCCTCGAGCGTTAACGAAAGCGGTAAGGTTTATGCTGCGGTTTGCGGTGCGGGACGTGCTTTAGGCTTTGTTTGTGCACCAAGTCTTTTGCAGTATGTAATCGGTGAATGTATCGGAGAAACCTCTGATGTTTCAATATATAAAAACAACCGCGATATTTTCTATAACGCTTTGACCGCTATGGGTTATAAGGTTGCAAAGCCGGACGGTGCTTTCTATCTGTTTATGAAGGCGTTGGAGGAGGATGCAAACGTATTTTGCGAAAAGGCTAAAAAATATGAGCTTTTGCTTGTTCCGAGTGATAGCTTCGGTTATGAGGGATATGTTCGTATAGCATACTGCCTTAACGAAGACCAAATAACAAGAGCATTGCCTGCATTTGAGGCACTTATAAAAGAATATCAGGAGTGATATTTATGACCGAGCTTGAAAAAGCCAGAGGTATTATAAATGAGGTAGACCGCCAAATGGCAAAGCTGTTTGAACAGCGTATGGATGCCGTTAAAATGGTTGCCGAATATAAAAAAGAACGTGGACTTCAAATTTTTGACCCTGTACGTGAGAATGAGGTTATACTCCGCAATTCACAGCTTGTACAAAATGAAGAATACCGTTCTTACTACGTTAATTTTTTACAGAGTAATATGGAGATTTCGCGTGCTATGCAGCACCGCTTGCTTGACGGTATGCGTGTTGCATTCAGCGGAGTTGAGAGTGCATTTGCATATATTGCGGCAAATAAAATTTTCCCCGATGCTAAAGCGCAGGCATATCCCGATTTTAAATCGGCTTATGATTCGGTGGTAAAGGGTGAATGTGATTGTGCGGTGCTTCCTGTTGAAAACAGCAGTAACGGCGATGTTGGTCAGGTAATGGATCTGGCGTTTTTCGGTTCACTTCATATTAACGGCGTTTACGATATTGATATAGTTCATAATCTGCTTGCGGTAAAGGGTGCTTGTATTGACGATGTAAAGCAGGTAATAAGCCATCCGCAGGCACTTGGACAGTGCGCCGGATATATCCGTGAAAAGGGCTTTGAGACAATAGATGCTGTAAATACTGCAGTTGCCGCAAAACAGGTTGCCGAGAGCGGTGATAAGAGCCTTGCTGCAATAGGTAGCGCCGAGGCGGGCGAGCGTTACGGCTTAAAGGTATTGCAATCGCATATAAATGAGAAAAATAATAATACTACGCGCTTTGCGGTATTTTCAAGAACGCCGAAGGAAAAAAGCGGTAACGACAGCCGTTTTGTACTTCTTTTTACGGTAAATAACGTAGCAGGCTCTTTAGGTAGGGCGATTTCGGTTATAGGTAATCACGGATTTAACCTGCGTGCTCTAAAAAGCCGCCCCACTAAGGACCTTATCTGGAGCTATTATTTTTACGCCGAGGGCGAGGGCTGTATTCATAGTGCCGAGGGCGAAAAAATGCTTAATGAACTGCAATATTGCTGTAACAATGTACGCATTGTAGGCAATTATGAGAAAGAAATCATTTTGTAGGTGATATAATGATAATTCCTGTAAAAACAAGCGTTGGTGAGTATAATATAGTGCTTGAACGTGGTGCGCTTGCAAAGGCAAAGGAATATTTAAATCTTAACCGCCGTGTCTTTATTGTTACCGATAACGGTGTACCCGAAATTTACGCAAAAACACTATATTCGCAATGCGAAAATGCGGTTATAGCCACTATTGAGCAGGGTGAAGCTTCAAAAAGTGCCGAAACATTTTTGTCTTTGCTTCAAAAAATGGTGGAATTCGGGCTAACCCGTACAGATTGTGTTGTAGCGGTTGGCGGCGGTGTAGTTGGCGACCTTGCAGGCTTTTGTGCCGCTTGTTATATGCGCGGAATTGAATTTTATAATATACCTACAACCGTACTTTCGCAGGTAGATTCCTCAATAGGCGGTAAAACGGCTGTTGATTTTTTGGGATATAAAAATATAATCGGTGCTTTTCATCAGCCTAAAGCAGTAATTATTGATGCCGATACTTTGAAAACGCTTCCTAAAAGGCAGATTTCTAACGGACTTGCCGAGGCTGTAAAGATGTCGCTTACAAGTGACGCAGAGCTTTTTCGACTGTTTGAAAGAGAAGATTATCTTGAGAATTTAGAAGCAATAATTGAAAAATCGCTTTATATAAAGAGATTTGTAGTAGAGCAGGATGAAAAGGAATCGGGACTTCGTAAAATACTTAATTTCGGTCATACTCTGGCACACGCCGTTGAAAGCATAAACAATATGCAAAATCTTTATCACGGAGAATGTGTTGCACTCGGTATGCTTCCGATGTGCTCCGGCAATGTAAAAGAAAGACTTGTGAAGGTACTCAAAAGGCTTAATCTGCCTACTGAATTTGATTTTAATACAAACGGTATTTTAGATGCTGTTTGCCACGATAAAAAAATGTCGGGCGATAAATTAACGGTGATTTTTGTTAGTGAAATAGGAAAATACGAAATGCGTGAAATTACCGTTTCACAGCTTGAGCAATCCTTGAGAAAGGCGGAATGAGTATGAAAAATACATTTGGAAATTCACTTTCGGTAACAATTTACGGCGAAAGCCACGGAAGCTCTGTAGGTGCTGTTATTGATGGTATTTCTTCCGGAATTGCGGTTGATACGGAATTTATTAAAGATCAGCTTTCGCTTCGCCGACCTGCTGATTTGATTTCAACCTCACGCCGAGAGGCTGATGAGTTTACAATAGAAAGCGGTGTATTTCGCGGTTTCACCACAGGCACACCGATTTTAATTCGTATACCGAATGCAGATACCCGCTCAAAGGATTACGGAGAGCTTGAGTATAAAATGCGTCCCGGTCACGCTGATTTTACGGCAAATGCTAAATATAACGGCTTTTCCGATTTTCGCGGCGGCGGTCACTTCAGCGGAAGAATAACGGCGGCGCTTGTTGCCGCGGCAGGAATAATTATACCTGCTCTTAATAAAAAAGGTATTCATATCGCAACCCATATCAGCCGATGTGCAGGGGTTGACGATGCTGTGTTTTCCGATTTGGAAAACGATATAAAGCTACTTAATTCAAAGCATTATGCAGTGCTTGACGATGCAAAAGGCGATTTGATGAAAGAAAATATTTTAAAGGCAAAATCTATGGGTAACAGCGTAGGCGGTGTGCTTGAAACGGTTGTTTTAGGGATGCCTTCCGGCGTAGGTGAGCCTTGGTTTGATACTATGGAGAGTATGCTTTCTCATGCGCTTTTCTCAATTCCTGCAATAAAGGGTGTAGAGTTCGGCGATGGATTTGCGCTTACGGATATGTTAGGCTCTAATGCTAACGATGAATTTTATTACGATGAAAGCGGCGAGGTTAAAACACATACAAACCATAACGGCGGAATAAACGGCGGTATTACAAACGGTATGCCTTTGGTGTTCCGTTGTGCTGTAAAGCCTACACCTACTGTTTCACTCGAACAAAATACAATAGATATAAAGAATAAGGAAAATACAACTCTTTTAGCCGCAGGCAGGCATGACCCTTGTATTGTTCACAGAGCGCGTGTGGTTGTAGATAGCGTTACAGCCATTACCCTCTGCGATTTACTGCTTACAAAATACGGAACGGATTGGTTGGCAAAATAATGGAATACGGTTGTATAGGTGAAAAGCTTTCCCATAGCTTTTCAAAGGAAATACACGCTCGTTTGTTTGATTATAATTATGAGCTGAAAGAAATCGCTCCCGATGACCTGCGCGATTTTATGTATAAAGGTGATTTTAAGGCGATAAATGTTACCATCCCGTATAAACGCGAGGTTCTTAGATACCTTGAGGCAATAGATGAAACTGCCGTGCAGATAGGTGCGGTTAATACCGTTGTAAACCGTAACGGTATGCTTTTTGGCTATAATACCGATTTTTCAGGGCTTAAAGCGCTTATTGAGGTAAACGGTATTGAAATAAAGGATAAAAAGGTTTTGATTTTAGGCTCGGGCGGTACTTCAAAAACCGCTTTGGCGGTGGCAGAATTTTTGGGAGCAAAAACGGTGTTTCGCGTTTCAAGAGGCGGTAATGACGGCTGTATAACCTATGAGCAGGCTGTAAATGAACATGGGGATGCCGATGTTATAATAAACACCACTCCTTGCGGAATGTACCCTAAAATCGGCGAGTGCGCTATTGATATTGATAAACTAAAAAAGCTTTCTGCGGTTGTTGATGCGGTATATAATCCGCTTCGTTCCGAATTGGTTATAAGGGGACTTAAAAGGGGTATAAAGGCGGTAGGCGGTCTTTATATGTTGGTATCGCAGGCGGTTTTTGCGGCAGAGCATTTTATGTCGGTTAAAATTGAAGAAAGCGTTACAGATAGAATATTTAAAGAAATGTACGCTTTAAAGGAGAATATTGTGCTTATAGGTATGCCGGGTTGCGGAAAAAGCACAGTTGGTAAGGCGCTTTCAAAGGAGTTAGGCTTTGATTTTGTTGACAGCGATGAGGAAATAGTAAAACGAGCAGGTGTTACAATACCTGAAATTTTTTCTCAAAGCGGAGAAGAGGGCTTTAGAAAGCTTGAAGCAGAGGTTATAAAAAGCCTTTCAGCCTTACAGCATACCGTGATTGCAACGGGCGGCGGTGTAATACTTAATGAGCGTAATGTTGACCTTTTGCGTCAAAACGGCAGACTTGTATTTTTAGACCGCAGTCTTGAAAAGCTTGCTATGACCGATGACCGTCCGCTTTCGAGTGACTTTGAAAAGCTCAAAAAACGCTATGAAGAGCGTTATGATAAGTACAAAAATTCGGCGGATATAATCATTGATGCCGATGGCAGTATAGAAGAAAATGTAAACGCAATAAAGGCAGAGTGGGCAAAATGAAAATTCTTGTAATAAATGGACCTAATCTTAATATGTTGGGTATCCGTGAGCCGCAGATATACGGTAATGACGGTTATTCGGCGCTTTGCGAAAAGGTTCGCGAATGCTGTGAAAAATTAAATGTTGAGGTGGAGTTTTTTCAGTCTAATCACGAGGGTGATTTGGTTGATGAAATTCAGAAGGCATATAAAGTTTTTGACGGTATAGTTATAAAT
>JAZSKL010000271.1:0-3550 GCA_045534855.1 Acutalibacteraceae bacterium | reverse complement strand
ATAGTTTAAAAGATATATCCTTTTGGAGGAGTTTTTATGAGAATAGTAATTAAAGTTGGCACTTCTACCCTTGCACATCCCTCGGGACTTCTTAACATCCGCCGTGTTGAAGAACTTTGCAAGGTGATGAGTGATCTTGAAAATGCAGGTCACGAATTGATACTTGTATCCTCTGGTGCTATAGGAATGGGTGTTGGTAAGCTTTCGCTAAAGGAAAAGCCGCACGATATGCCTACAAAGCAAGCCGCTGCCGCAGTAGGACAGTGTGAATTGATGTACACATACGACAAGCTGTTCTCTGAATACAACCGCACAGTAGCACAAATTCTTTTAAACGGCGCAGATATAGCAAATGAGGAACGCAAAGAAAACTTTGAAAATACCGTATTTAAGCTTTTAGAGTTTGGTGTTATCCCGATAATCAACGAAAATGATACAGTTGCCACCGAAGAAATAGTTATAGGCGATAATGATACTCTCGGTGCGATAGTTGCAACCGCAGTAAGCGCCGATATGCTTATACTTCTTTCGGATATTGACGGTCTTTTCACCGCCGACCCTCACAATGATAAAAACGCAAAGCTTTTACCGGTTGTTGAGGATATTACACCCGAAATATTTGCTATGACCGGCGGTGCCGTTACATCTCTTGGCACAGGCGGTATGCATACAAAGCTTCGCGCCGCACAAATCGCTACCGAAAAAGGCGTAGAAATGATAATTGCCAACGGTCAGGACCCCGATATTTTATACGATATTGTTGAGGGCAAAAGCATCGGCACAAAATTTCTTGCTAAAGGTGTATAAAAATGAAAAAAACCGAAGTTATACTTAAAAAAGCAAAATCCGTTTCAAGTAAAATTCTGCGCGCTACTACAAATCAAAAGAATAAAGCACTCAACGCTATGGCTGATGCTTTAATCTCCCATACAGAACAAATCTTAACCGCCAATAAAGCAGATGTTGAAAAGGCACGCGGTGTTATAAGCGATGTTATGATTGACCGTCTTTACCTTGATGAAAAGCGCATTTTAGCAATGGCGGACGGTATTCGTCAGGTAGCTCTTCTGCCCGACCCTGTGGGCAGAGTTTTATCTACCCACACCCTGCCAAACGGATTAAAGGTTCAAAAAACCGCCGTACCCTTCGGTGTTATTGCAATAATTTATGAAAGCCGTCCGAATGTTACCTCCGATGCTGCGGCACTTGCCGTAAAATCAGGCAATGCCTGCGTTTTAAGAATCGGAAAAGAAGCTTTTAACAGTGCTTTTGCTATTGTTGAAGCAATGCGTGAGGGTTTAAAGGCGGCACGTCTGCCGGCAGAAACAGTTAGCCTTATCGAAGATACTTCAAGAGAAAGTGCCAATACCTTAATGAAGGCTGACGGTCTTGTAGACCTACTTATCCCGCGCGGTGGAAAACAGCTTATAAATTCCTGCAAGGAAAACGCAACCGTTCCATGTATTCTTACGGGAACAGGCATTTGCCATATATATATAGACAAATCTGCCGATATAGAAAAAGCATTAAAAATAATGGAAAACGCAAAAATGAGCCGTCCTTCGGTTTGTAATGCCGCAGAGGTATGCATTGTTCATAAAGACATTGCAAATGAGTTTTTACCAAAGCTTAAAGAACTTCTTACCGCCCCCGACCGCGAGCATATCTGCTCTTTTATAGTAGACAGTAAAGCAGGCGAAATTATTGAGGGTATTCCGGCAAAACCTCTAGATTTTGATACTGAATTTCTCGATTACAAGCTTGCAATATGTATTGTTGATGATGTTAAAAAAGCGGTTAAGCATATTTCAATGCACTCTACAAATCACAGCGAATCGATTATAAGCGAAGATGAAAAAGCTATTAAGTATTTTACAACGAATGTTGACAGCTCGGCAGTTTACGTAAACGCTTCAACCCGATTTACTGATGGCGGCGAATTTGGGCTTGGCTGTGAAATGGGTATTTCAACACAAAAGCTTCACGCAAGAGGTCCTATGGGTCTTGAAGAGCTTAACACCTACAAATATATTGTTACGGGTAACGGACAAATTCGTTAGGAGAGTTTTATAAAATGAGTTATAAATTCGGATTTATAGGCGCAGGAAATATGGGCGGTGCTTTAGCGCAGGCTGTTATGAAAAGTGTAGGAAATGATAATGTTTATATTTCCTGCAAGGATGATGCTGAAACAAAGGCTAAGGCACTTGAGCTCGGTTGCAACGCTTCAAGCAATACCGAGATAGCCAATAACTGCGATTACATTTTTTTAGGCGTTAAACCTCAAATGATGGCAGATATGTTAAAGGGTATTTCTACTATTTTGAGCAGTAGGAAAGATAATTTCGTTCTTGTAAGTATGGCGGCAGGACTTTCTATTGAAAAAATCTCCGCATTTGCAAACGGTGATTACCCCATTATCCGCATTATGCCCAACACACCTGTAAGCGTTGGCGAGGGTATGGTATTAGCTTCAAAAAACAATAACGTAACCGATTTGCAATTTGATAGCTTTAAAACCGCAATGGCGCACTGCGGTAAGCTTAACCTTTTAGACGAAAAGCTTATTGATGCGGGCTGTGCCGTTTCAGGATGCGGTCCTGCCTTTGTTTATTTATTCATTGAAGCCTTGGCTGACGGCGGTGTTGAAGCAGGTTTGCCGAGAGATAAAGCACTCGAATACGCCGCACAAACCGTTCTTGGCGCTGCTAAAATGGTTTTAAATACCGATAAACATCCCGGAGAGTTAAAGGATGCTGTTTGCAGTCCGGGAGGCAGTACAATAGCGGGGGTTCACGCTTTGGAAAACAATGCTTTCAGAGCAACGGCTATGGAAGCGGTAAAAGCCGCCTTTGAACGTACAAAAGAGCTTGGAAAATAAAATAATAACAAAAAAATCGTGCAGTCTAAAATGAACTGCACGATTTTTTTACATTAAATCAGCATCAGAGGTGTATACCACCGTTTATTTTTTCGGGAGGGCGCAGACCCGCCCCTACAAAATATCCTTTTTGTTTTGTGGGTATTTGAGTTTTTATGGGCTGGCAATTTATTTTGTACGTAAACCAACGGCAGGACCAAGGCCCTGCCCTACGATATATCAATTTTTCTTTGCAATAAAATTACGATAACCGTCACCGTACTGAACACAACGGGATACACGGCTTAATGTTGCAGAGGAAATATCGGTTTCTTCAATAACCTGATTATAGGTCTTACCCTCCATCAAAAGCTTTGCCGCTTTTACACGCTGTGCCATCTGCTCTACCTCTTTATAGGTACAAAGGTCCTCAAATAGCTTTTCGCAATCCTCCTCGGTTTTCAGCGAAAGAATAAGCTTATATAACTCCGATACAGCGGCAGAATCTATTTTTTTACCCGACATAACAAATCCCCTTCCTTAAAAGTTTTCCAAGGATTTATTAAGAAATGCACGGGTTTTCGGGGATTTAGGATTATCAAATACCTCTTCTGGCGTTCCCATTTCCTCAATAAGACCATCCGCAATAAATATTACCTTATCTGCAACCTTTTTTGCAAATTCCATTTC
>JAZSKL010000154.1:0-6919 GCA_045534855.1 Acutalibacteraceae bacterium | reverse complement strand
TTCGACACAAAATCTTTGATTTTGTTACAAATTTTTAAAGAAAATTTGTCTATGCCCATTGCAATGAATATAGACAAAATTGAATTTTCTCTAATTCAATTTTGTTTAAGCCGATAAAATCGGCTTATCGAAACACTTTTTTAGTGTTTCGACTTTCTATAATCATTATTGAGACTACGGATGAAATGATTACCGAAATTAAGGTTGTTAAATGCGATGAAAACAGTTTGCATCTTGATTTTAATGGAGAAATCAGAATTTTTGAAAAATAATTTATGAAAATCCAAAAAAATATTCACAATACTCTTGATTTATAAAAGTATATGTTGTAAAATAATACGCTACCTTGTCTTATTATATTGTTTTAAGGCAAGCGATAATTCTGGAAAGGATGATGTTTCGATGAAAAAAAGGATAATAGCCTTTTTGCTCACAATAACTTTGTTATTGTCTGTTTTTAACACAGGTATGGTTGTATTTTCGGCTGATGATACAGATGTTAAAATAACTGTGCTTGATTCAAATGGTAACAATATTGATAATTCGGCTTTGTCGGTTTCGGTAAGCTGTGCTTACAGGCGATATAGCTTCGGCTCTATTCGCACAGAAAACAGACCCGTTACCAACTTTGGCGGTGGTATTTTCGGATATGATTACAGCTCTCAAAGCAATGTTCAATACTATACAGTAAATGTAACGTTAACGGATGAGGGGCGTACATATACTGCAAGTGAGCAGGTTGCTAAAAATGCTGATTCGGTTGTAATTACATTATCTGATTACGTTAAATCCGATAAATGGGAAACTTTTGATATTTATTATATAGCTGACGGAAGTTTTCCAAAAAGCTTCTATGGCTACGGCGCTCCTGAAGATTACGGTCCCGCAGGAGACGATACTCCTCTTCTCAGCATAAATGTTAATATAACACAGCTTAGAAGTGCTGAATATGCCGATGTTGTTTTGTATCAACAGAATTTTATAAATACTGATCCTGATACATACGATAAGAACATAGGAAATGCATACCATTTCATACCGGCAAAAATATCCGATAATGCTGATCCGGATGAGGCATATAAAGAAAATGTATTATATGCTAAGGCTTTTTGGGACGCAGTAAAGGAATGTATGGATAGTGAGTCATTGGAGGCTTTTGAAGCAACAGGTCTTTTTGACCATTACATCGTATACTGCTTAAAGAATCAAGGTTCTGCCGCAAATCCCGATAACCACGGTGACGGTATACTTGTTTCTGAAATTACCGATGAAGGCGTAACCCCTATCATTCCTCCGGTTTATGTTATAGAAATGTATGACCATGACGGTCAACTTTTCGGCGGTCACACAAACGATGATACGGATATAATATCAAACCCCGTTTCAATGCAGGATGTATTGGATGCTTATAATAGGCACTATAATCAGCAAATTACATGGACTGAAGCCGATGAAGGCGTTTGGACAGGTTATTATTATACTACCGAAGCAAACGGAAGAAAATACCGTTATGATTTAAAGATAACACAGGACGATATAACTGCAACGGGCTATACTTCTAATGCAGGCGTTAAATATAATAAGAAAACCGATACATACTTTCTTGCGGCATTCAGATCTGAAGAAATAGGATACGAACAGGTAGCATATCTTCTTACATATACCGATGGTGTAAAGGATAATGTGTTTTACGATCAGGTTACCCCTCTTAATAGAGGTCAGTCGGTTGTAGCGTTTACCGGCGATACCGATAGAGAAAATTATATTTTCCAAGGCTGGACTCTTGAGGGTGGAGACGGTACTGTATTATCACAGCAGGAAATTATAGAGAACTATAAATCGATAAACAGCGACTTGACATTTGTTGCAGTTTATATGGTAGCCCCCTCTAAATATACAGGTACTGTAGAGGTTATTCTTGACGGTTATTATGATACCTCTACCGCAACTGCAACAGGTACAAAGATTGATATAACCACGGTTAAGGGTAATAATACCTCTATTTATGTAAAGGCTGAAGATACCGATTATATTAAGCTTGAAAGAACAGCTACAGGCGTTTATTCGGAACAGCTTCTTAACGGTGATTACTCAATATACTATTATGACGGTGAAAATTATGTTCTTTCATCCGATCAGCACTTGAGCATAAACAGCGAAAGCCGTACTCGTTATATATTCTTCGAATATGTTGAATATAATCTTAACGGCGGCGTTGGCGGCCCGTTACCCACACTCGAATATTATGATGAAGGTGCGGCAGTAAAGGTTTCCGATAAGGTGCCTACAAAACAAGGTTGTATTTTCGCAGGTTGGAAGGACCAAGATAATGTTGTATACCAGGCAGGCAGCGTTCTTTCTGATTCTATAGGTGAATCATATACCCTTACAGCTCAATGGGTAGATGCGGCTGATGTATATGTTAATGTTAATATAGACCATAACGGTAGCTCATTCGGTTATGATACAACCGATACCAAGGATGATATTTCGTTAGACCTTGTAATGACCCCGAATGTTGGTATTCCTTATATTGAAACAGGTCACAAAATTGTTATTAACAATGTAAATCATCCGAATCACGATTATACTTATACTCCTGCTGATGCTGATAAAGCTTCGATTTTAAAAACTGTATACACAGCAAAAGCACCGAGCGTAATCGATGTTTCTAAAGAAAATTTATATTCGGTTGCTGTAAGTAAGCATAATTATGATATAACCTCCTTAACCACAACCGTAAATGAAAACGGCGATGTAATTATTGATGTTGTATTAACCTTCGCTCCTGATAATAAAGACCTTGCTTTTGAGGTTAGAGTGGATAATAATGTGCCAGAAAATCTTATACCGCAAGCAGCGATAGTTAAGGTTATGGCTCGTTCTTCGGCAGATGGCAAATGGGAAATAATAACTCAGCATAGGAATACCGAAGAGGGAAGAAAACCCGGTGTTCGCGTTGATATCGATAAGGCTACCCGTATGGGAACAGGTACATATCCTGTTTGGGTAAGCGAGCTTCTTGAAAACGGCGATAAAGCATATTTTGCATATCGCATAATCATTACTGCTTTAATTTATCCCGATGGAACAATCGTTGAAACCAATTGGGCAGGTCTTAATAATTTAGAAGAACTTAATACTGACCTTTACACTATTGATATAGGTGATGTTTCAGGCGGAATGACCTATGGCGGCTTGAACGGTGCGTATTTCAATGAAGATGGTGTTCAGGTAGGTACTCTTGATGCTGTTATCACAGCCGAGGGTTACAATATTACATTTGATGCACAGGGCGGTACTGTTAACGGTTATGATATTCAAACATTGAAAAATCAGTACAGAGTACCAAGCTTTGATGGTTTTGTGCCCGTAAGAGGCGGCGGATATGTTTTTGACGGATGGTATTTAGATCCCGAATGTACCGTTATCGCAACAGATGGCGGATATCTTAGCGCTGATATAACATTTTATGCTAAGTGGAAAGAACCGCTTACTATTGAGGGTATGATTACCGTTGGCGGAACCTATGAGCAGTTAAATGAGGATGGAACCATTACAATACAACAAATACCCGAAACAGAAAGAGTTCCTTCCTTAATCGTATTGTTACAAAGGGTTGAGCCTAACGGATATACCGATACTATAAAACAGCAGTTTATTTCTCTTGATTATAGTAAGGTTGAGCATTACCACGAAGGTCGTGTAGTGGGTTATGCTACATATTCCTTTGATGGAATTGCCGACCTTGGTAATAATAGTTATCGTATACAGGTACTTATAAACAACTATAGCGCAACATTCCAGAACGAAAAAGATAACGCAAGCGTTACAGACAGCCATAATTACCCAACATATAATCATGATGATTATTATGCAGTATTCGGTGAGATTGACCCGAAGACCGCTACGGTTAACGTGCATTCACATTTCTCACCTTCAGATTTTGAACTTGAATACTCTGTAAATGCAGAGCAAATCGGTGATGGCTTTAAACCGCAAAATGTTGAAGTGCTTGTAACATCTGATGGCTTGAACACAGGTGTTGTTCCGTCACTTTGGCATGTAATCAGCCAGATGGTATTCAATGGCGATTTAGTTGGTGACGATGTTGCAATTGAAAACGGTATAGGTCAAGGTTCTGATATGGTTTGGATTGGCCGTTCGGACGGTATTACAAATTATCAGTACGGCTTAAGAGTAGATGAGGTTGTTTTGGCAAACAACGAAAGAGTAAGCTTTAGCGATGCTTTACCCTTTACTGTTGAGTATCAGGCACCCGCTTACTTTATGAATGATGCTCAGGTTGGAGAACTTGTTGCAACATTAGTGCCCAAAACCTACAATATAACCTATATTTTAAGGATTGGTAAATTAACCGGTGATTATCCCACAAATCATACATGGAGCTTTGAAACATCTATTGCAGGTGTAGTTCCTGAATGTGATGGCTTTAAGTTTGCAGGCTGGTATCTCGATGAAGCGCTTACACAACCCGCAGGCGATTATATAGGCGCAGAGGTTGCTAATGATGTTAAGCTTTACGCTAAGTGGATACAGGTTATGGATTCTGTAAACCTTGTTGTTACAATTAAGCACAATTCACAGATTGATGATGGTCTTGCAGGCAACTTTAACAAGACTCTTTATACACAGTTGACCTATGCTGATCGCGGTACTCCTGTTGACAGCGGGGCATTCGTTGATATGACAGGATATGCTAAAGACTATCCTAACGGTCAATGGCATACCCACGGCGATAATGTAAAAACAGATATTTTTGAAGTTCCAAGCTACTATACACACCTTTCAGCTGAATACGATTACAGTGTAAATGTTGAGCTTGAAGGATATTATGAGGCCCAAAAAACCGTTGTTAAGACTCTTCTTCCTGACGGTTCTACATTACACACAGTAAATGTTACATTGCAGTTTGCACCTGATTTGTTTGAGTTGAACTTCTATGTTCAGATGGATAAGGATATGCATAAGTCTGCTTATCCGCAGTCGGTAGATGTAAAGGTAACTTGCTGGTATGATGATCCTGCTGCTGATACAGCTTTGGATTGGCATCGCATTACACAGCATACGGTTGATAATGTTACTGTAGCAATCGACCCTGAAAGCGGTCGCGGCGAAGGCGTTTGCGATGTATGGCATTGGTTTGATGAAGAAGAAGGAATTCCTTACTATTATCGTATAGAGGTAATTAAGCTTAATTTTGCAAATGGAAATACCGTTGAAATGAACGAAACAGTTGCCGATGTTTCTTATAGCGGCGGCGGTTATAACGCCAATATCGTTGTAGACGGCGGTAAAGTTCCCGAGTTAGCGATTGAAGGTCAGGCAGGTACAACACTTTCAGGTGTATATGCTGTTCCTTCTGGTGATTCACATGCTCAGGAAGGCACCGTTGGTGCAGTTATCAGTGTAGATAAGGTTGTTTTCTACACAAACAATCCTGAGGCACTCGGCGGAGATACTATTTTCCGTACATACTATCCTGCAGCATCAGCTTCCTCTGATGAGGGTTACTACACCTTGAATCAGGATGGTAAAATTTCCTCATTCTATGAGATACCACAGTTCGAATATGCTACACATAACAAGTATGTTTTTGGAGGTTGGTATCTTGATCCTAATGGTGAAACTCCTGTAAACTGGTCTGATGTTTATGAAGGCACTACCCATATCTATGCTTGTTGGATAGAGACAGGCACTGTAGAAAAAGCCGAAGATGATGAGAAGAATATCCACGGTAACACATACAATGGATTTGGTCTTGTTGGCGTTCAGATAAGAGATGCCGAGAAGGATACAGGCGCTCATTACGGTGAAGCAGGTAGCGGTCTTAGATTTATCACTGTTCTCAGCGAACAGCTTTATAAACAGTTAAATGCTCTTAACAACGGCAACGAAGTTGAGTACGGTTTTGTTTTGGCAAAAGCCTCTACCGTTAAGAAAAATGCAAGCGGTGATGATTACACACTCCAGCTTAGCGGTAATAACATCAACGGTGTAGATACAACCGAGGCATACAGCTATGTTAAGAACTTTAAGTGTAGCGGAGTAGAAGACCACTATTCAAGTGAAAATTATCGTTTGTACACAGCCGTTATTACCTATAAAAATCTTTCAGGTGATGAGTTGGAAGAAGCTTATAATGTTGAATATTCAGCTCGTGCGTACATTCGTTATGTAGATGCTAACGGTTTAGAGCGTGTATACTACAACAACTATACCGGAAACCAATACTATGGTGGATGTAAAACCTCTTTTGCTGTTGTACGTGATTATCTGGCAAGATAAGGGGAGATTTATATGAAGAAAATTGTTGCTTTTTTTGCCGTTATGGTTGTTTGCCTGTCATTTATTTCTTCTATTGGACAGGTAATCGCGGAAAAAGATGCCGATTCTCTTACAGTTGTTGATTTGGTTCGTCTTAAAAAGCATATTGTTGCTGATCTCGGTTATAATGCGGATTTTGATTATAACGAGGATAACTCGGTGGACTCAAATGATTTAATTGCTTTAAGACACATCCTTTTAGGTTTGCCTTACCCACCTGATAATAAAGATGATTCCGAACTTGACGACGAAGGTTTTAATAACGATGTTTTCATACCATAATTTTTGGAAAGGAAGTTTTGAAGTGGAAAAAAAGTTTAAAGCTTCGCTCGAAATAGTTTATTTTGAGTGTAATGATATTATCACAACAAGTACTGACCACGATAACGGCTATGTTGACGGTGGCGATTTTGCTAATTTTATCGAGGATGTAACCAATAAGGTTAAAAGCATTTTTGATTAAGATTTCAATATGAAAGTATGACTTTTGTTATACCGTAAAAAATAGAGTTATCTCGAAATTTCGAGATAACTCTATTTTTTACGGTATAACAAAAGTCATACTTTCATA
>JAZSKL010000182.1:0-9468 GCA_045534855.1 Acutalibacteraceae bacterium | reverse complement strand
AACACAACATACGGCGGTGTTTGTGGTGTTGCGCCTGCGTTAGAGAAGAAGTATGCATCAAGCATTTCTTTAACAACGGTACCTGCAGAATAACCCGAAGAGCCGTGTTCAAGTATAACCGAAATTGCAATTTCAGGGTTTTCGTATGGCGCGAAAACAATATAGGTACTGTGGTCTGCTTTATTTGTAACCTGCGAAGTACCTGTTTTACCGCCGATTTTAATCGGGTAATCGCTGAATACGGTACGTCCCGTACCGTCAACAGTAACCGAAAGCATACCCTCTTTAACAGCTTTGAGCGTTTGGTCGCTTATTTCTACTTTATTTAATACAACAGGTTCGTTTTCAATAAAGGTTTCGGTCATATCGTATGATACGATTTTATCAATAAGGGTTGCTTTATGATGTGTTCCGCCGTTTGAAAGGGTAGCGGCATAATTTGCAAGCTGTAAGGGGGTAAAGGCGTTCATCTGACCGATTGAAATCTGCAATGTGTCACCGCCGACACCGTCACTTTGAGGCTGTATAAGTATACCTGCACTGTCATCAACCTCAACGCCTGTTTTAACACCTAAACCAAACTGCTTGAAATAATCGGTAAGTGTTGTAGCGCCAATTCTTCTGCCTAATTCAAAGAAGAAATAGTTACAGCTTTTTGCAAGTGCGGTGTTAAGCGCAATAGAACCGTGATAACCCATACAAGACGGCTGATAATCACCAAACAGTTTATAGGTATGAACACAGCGTATGGTTTCGCCGAGTTGATAGTGACCGTTTTCCATTGCCGCAACCGAAACCGCAGGCTTTATTGTTGAACCGATAGGATAAACGCCCTGAAAAGCACGGTTTGTAAGCGGTTTATATGGATCATTTAAAAGCTGTTCATAGTTTTTGTTCATTGTTGCGGAATCATAGGTAGGGTAGTTTGCACCGCAAATTATTCCCGAGGTTTTAATGTCTATCATAACAGCAGAGCCGGCGGTAACAGTTCCGCCCTCTGATTGGAGCTTTCTGATTACGTTTTCAAGAGAGTTTTGAGCAGTTCTTTGTATACTTTTATCGAGCGTAAGCATAACAGTTTTTCCGGCAACCGGTTCTTTTGTTACCTTGGAAGATATAATATTACCGCTAACATCAAGCGTGTAGGTTATCTCGCCGTCAGTACCGTGAAGATACTTTTCTGCCCAGTATTCAATACCGCTTTTGCCAACCTTATCGTTGTAAGAATAACCCTTTGACTTATAGTTTTCTCCGTCTTTGTTGTCCCAGTCCTCCTCAAATATAGGACCTACTGTTCCTATAAGGTTTACAGCAAGGGTTGTATCAACATATTCCCGAAACGGCACAACATCAACAGTAACTCCCGAATACAAAAATCCCGATTCGGAAATTTTACGCATAAGCTCTGTTGGAATATCTTCAGCAAAAGTGTAAGGATATGAAATGGAGAAGTCTGCAATATCCATACTGTATCTTACGCCCATAATAAGGCGTTGTTCGTCTGTGGAAAATTCAGATAGCTTATACTTTTCAACCATCTGATCAAAACAGTTTTGCGCGGTGGCATATTTTGCAAGCTTTAGTTTCTTTATAAGCTTTGAGGTGGATTGACCCTCAATAAAATCGTAGGGAGCGGTATTGTGCATTGGTAATTTATCAATCCATTCAACACCTTTTTCTCTGAAAAGCGTTATTAAAGAAAGAATAACATTATTAAGGTCGCCCTTAACATAAGCTTTGTTGAAAACAACATTATAACCGTCACGGTTGACAGCAATTTTTCTGCCGTAGCAATCAAGTATTTCACCGCGAGGTGCTTTTATAACCGCTGTAAGCGTTTTTCTGCCTGCCAAAATGCCGTTTTCATCATTGTGTGCAGTAATTTGCAGAGAATACATACGAACAGTATACAAAAGCAGGGATATAACGAGAATTACCGATAATACCGTAATTTGAATTTGGCTTTTTTTCTGAAAAGGCATTTATTTACCTACCTTTCGTTTTAAAACGGTAAATTAAGCGCTGTAAATAATAAAAAGGAAAAATAAAAACAGCGGTATATAAAATAGATGGGAAAGCGTTTTTCATTAAATATTCAACGCTGTTTTCCGAGCCTGTAAAGGCGTGAAAAAACGCCCATCGCAAAACATAATATACGCTACTTACAATAACCGATAAAACAATAGCTGAACGTATATTGTTATTTAATAAGTAATGCATCATAAGCGAAACGGTAAAGCCTGCTAAAAAGAAGAGGATTGTATGAAAACAAGAGCTTCCGCTTGTGTTACTGTCGCAAAAAACACCTATAATCGCTCCTGTAAAGGTTGCAGACATTTCCTCGGTAAAAATTGCAAAGGAAACGAGAAACGGCAACAGAAGCATAGGGGAAAGCCTAAAAACAGATATATCAAACAGCCTTGTATAATGAAGTAAAAAAATGAAGATTATTAAAGCGGTGTTAAATAAAGCCGCTATATAGTTTCTTTTAGTAAGACGGTTCATTTTTTACGCTCCTCAACAGAAAGCTGACCGTCAAACTCGGTAATAACCATTACATTGCGTAGCTCCGAAAAGTCGGCAAATGGTTTAATATCTGCATAAATTGATGTATTATAAGGGTCACTTCCGATATTTTCGATTGTACCTATCAAAAGACCGTCAGGGAAAATACCTTCACCTGAAGTTACAACATAGTCACCGATTGCAACATTACACGAACGTGAAAGATTATAGAACTTACAAAGCTTTTTGTTTGCAAGCTCCAAAGTACCCGAAACAATTCCTGAATCGCGGCTACGGTTGTCTAAAGCACCGATTGTTATTTCGGGGCTTAAAATGGTAGTAACCTTTGAAGTTGTAAGTCCCACTTCAGAAATATAGCCAACAAGACCTGCATCGGTTATAACAGGGTCATAAAGGCTTATATCATTAAGCGAACCGCGGTTTATAACAAAACCACCGTATGGGTCTTCTGCATCACGGGAAATAACCGTTGCATCCGCAAACATAAAATCAGGATTATTTTCCTTTATACCCAGATAATCCTTATAATTTTCATTTTCGGCAATAGCAGTATCGTAATCGGCAAGCTTTTGCTGTAACTCGTTGATTTGAGCTTTTAGCTCTGTGTTTTCAAGCAAAAGCTCATTTCCGTCATTATAAGCCGTACTAAAATCCGAAAAGGCATTTGAAATACCGGTTGCAAGCTTTTCAAACGGTGCTGCAATAGTACCCGCAATATCCGCTTGCGGTGCTATACTTCCGCCGATTATACCAAATACAGCCGAAACGGCTACAATAATTATAAAAACAATTAAAATGATTTTAAATTGTCGGCTGCGAAAGAAAAATCGCATTAAAATAACTTCCTATCTGTTTTGATTTTAACGGAAACGCTTTCCTCTGCGGAAAACATAGTTTTCAAATCCGCTGTTTGCTTCAAGTCTTTTTGCTGTGCCTAAAACAACGCAATCCAAGGGGTTTGCGGCAACCGAAACAGGCATTCCTGTTTCTTCGGCAATGAGTTCGGCAAGTCCGCGCAGTAATGCGCCGCCGCCTGTAAGTGTGATACCGCTGTCTATAATATCGGCAGTAGGTTCAGGCGGTGTTTTTTCAAGTGTAGAACGTATTGTATCAATAATTTGTGAAATAGTATCAGCCATAGCATCTCGTACCTCTTTGGAGGAAATTGTGATGTTTTTTGGAAGTCCGTCTACAAGGTTTCTACCCTTAATGTCAATACTGGTTTCATTCTCGTAAGGCTTTGCGGAACCAATATCAATTTTGATTTGCTCGGCAGTGCGCTCACCTATAAGAAGATTATGCTTCTTACGAATATAATTGATTATTGACTCATCAAGGTCATCACCTGCAACGCGTATAGACTGCGCGGTAACAATATCGCCAAGCGATATTACTGCAACCTCGCTTGTACCGCCGCCTATGTCTACAACCATACTGCCTGATGCATCCCAAATGGGGAGTCCCGCACCAACTGCAGCAGCCATAGGTTCTTCAACAAGGTCAATATCTGTAGCACCTGCTTGCTTTGCGGCATCGTAAACTGCACGGCTTTCAACCTCTGTAACACCTGCCGGAATACAAATTACCATTCTTACTCTTGAAAAGAATGAGCCTTTAAGTGCTTGACGGATGAATCTTTTAAGCATTGCGGCAGTAACGTCAAAATCGGCAATAACACCGTCTTTAAGAGGTCTTACGGCAACTATAGAACCGGGTGTTCTTCCAATCATTTCTTTAGCTTCGGTACCAACGGCACGTACAGCGTCATTTCTTACATCATACGCAACAACCGATGGTTCACGCATTATAATTCCTTTACCCTTAACACAAACCAAGGTGTTTGCTGTGCCAAGGTCAACTCCTATATCTCTTGTGAACATATATTGTATCTCCTCTTAATTGTTTGTTTCAATATCAGGCAAAGTACCCTCAAGCTGTTCGGCAGATTTTTCTCCTGCATCCTTCGGGAGTATAAGCCTTAAAGCGCTTGGCAGATTTTCAATTTCAATATAATCCTTGCCCTCGGCAAATTCACCGTCAAGCGTCCAGGGTACATCTTCTCCGCCTATTACCGTAAGTTTTTTTGTATGGAAAAATTCAATTCCCTCACGATTAAGGTCGTGCTTTAAAATGGCATCTATATAACTTTTTAATTTTAGTATATTTGTAGGTTTTCTTATTAAAACAACCTCGAAAAGTCCGTCATTTAATTTAACAAGTGCTTTTTTAAATTTAACAACGCCGCCGACCGACATTGAGTTTGAAACTGCACCAAATAGGAAATCACCCTCTATTTCGCGGTCATCCGCAATAAACTTGAGGTGAACCGACTTGATATTTGCAAGTGATTTTATACCCTCAAAGAAATATGCAGCCTGTCCTAAAATATTTTTTATGTTTTGAGGTGCGGAATAGGATGCAGAAGTAAATGCGCCGAACGAAGCGGTATAACAGAAGTTTTTATCTGCGAACTGACCAAGGTCAAGATGTATTTCTGTACCATTTATAATGTCCTCTGCGGCAGTATAAATATTTCTTGAAATATGGAGACTTGAAGACCATTCGTTGAGAGTTCCTGCCGGAATGTAACCGATTTTATATGAAAGTCCTGCATTAACAAGACCTGTAACAACCTCATTAAGTGTTCCGTCTCCGCCGCATACAATTATACGCTCAAAAGCATCTTGAGAAAGCTTTTTAACATATTCTGTTGCATCACCGCGGGCTTTAGTGGGGTAAACGGTAACTTCATAATCAGCATTTGAGAAAATTTGAACAACGCGCATAAGAGCGTTCTTCATTTTAGCTTTACCCGAACAGGGATTAACAATTATAAGTAATTTATTGTTTTCCATAAAATTCTCTCCTATCTGTAGTCAATGGGTAATGTAGCTGTAGCGTTAAGCGAAACATCAGCAATATTTCCGCTTTGGTATTCATAAAACGCCTGAACTCCAACCATTGCCGCATTATCACCGCAATATTTTAACGGTGGATAGTAAAGCGTAATATTTCTTTTTTTACATTCTTCGTCCATACGGCGTCTTAATTCGCTGTTTGCTGAAACACCGCCTGCAAGCGCCAATGTTTTATATCCTGTTTTTTCAATTGCAAGCATAGTGTTATCAATAAGCATATCGCAAACCCTTGCTCTTACCGTTGCCGCTAAAACGGGAACATCGATTTCTGTACCTTTTTGAGCCGCATTGTGAATTTGGTTTATAACAGCGGTTTTAAGTCCGGAAAAGCTGAAATCAAATTCGTTATTATCAAGTTTGGGATAGGGAAGCGGATATTTTTTAAAATCAGCCTCTGTGGCGATTTTATCGAGCTCAACACCGCCGGGATAAGGTAGACCTAAAGCGCGGGCGGTTTTATCAAAGCATTCACCTGCCGCATCATCTCTTGTATTGCCTAAAACTTTGAATTTGGTATAGTCGGAAACCTCGGTTAAAATTGAATTTCCGCCTGATACGGTAAGGCATAAAAACGGAGGTTCTAATTTTGTGTGTTCAATATAGTTTGCGGCGATATGTGAACGAAGATGATGTACGGGAATAAGCGGTACGTTAAGCGAGAGGGCAAGCCCCTTTGCAAAGTTCACACCTACCAATAAAGCACCTATAAGACCCGGTGCAAAGGTTACTGCAACGGCATCAATATCATTATAGCTTAATCCGGCTGCGTTTAAAGCCTCTTCACATACACTTGAAATCGCTTCGGTATGGCAACGTGAGGCAATTTCAGGCACAACACCGCCGAATACGCGGTGACGTGCAATCTGTGTTGAAACAATGTTTGAAAGAATTTTTCTGCCATCGGTAATAGCTACCGAGGTTTCATCGCAGGATGACTCAATACTTAATATTTTCATTATGCTTTAAAACCTTCTTGTCATAATAATAGCATCTTCTGTGGGATTTTTATAGAAATCACGGCGTTTACCGATTTCATCGAATTTGAATTTATTGTAAAGTGAAATTGCGGCTTGGTTTGAGGCTCTAACTTCAAGACTTACAAAGGAAAGCTGTTTTTCTTTTGAAAAACGCATAAGTCTGTTTAAAAGAAGCGTTGCAACTCCCATTTTGCGGTACTTTTTTGTAACGGCTATATTGTTTATATAGCCCTCATCCAAAACAGTGTTAAGGCTTAAATAGCCTGCAAGCTCGCCGTCCTTTTTTGCAACAAAAAATGTATTTCCGCAATTGATTGAATCAACAACAGCATTTTGAGACCAAGGCTCGCTGAAACATTCTGCTTCAATTTTTGCAATTTCCTCGGCATCGGAAATATCCGCATTGCTTATAATAAACGGTGTGAAAATTCCGCTTTCTGAAAGTTCGTCAATTGCTGATACGATTTGATTTAAACATTCTCGGTAAACTGTAATATCCTGCCCGTATGGGTCAGAAATACCGTTTCCTAAAACCAATAGTTTCTCTTTGTCTACTCCTGCACTTAATAACATATCATAGTGGTTGTGTGACAGACAGATAAAAAGGTCGGTAAAAAGGTCATCTCTTGTAATTGTTTTTGAAATATGCTCCGAAATATCAAGGTCAATTTCGCTTGTAACAATTCTTGAATTAAGTGAAGCAGGGGAGCCGTCTGCAAACAGACCGCGGCTTTCTACAATCAAACCTTTTATATCTTTAGATTTTAAATACGCTTCAGCCATAGGACTTCTGCAGGTGTTGCCTGTGCATACAAAAATTACTTGCATCAGCCTTTTGCCTCCAGCCAGTTTTTGCCGTAATGCGCTTCAACTTTGAGCTTTACAGCCATCTTTACTGCGTTTTCCATCTCTTCTTCAAGTATTTTACAGGCAATTGCCGCATCATTTTCGGGACTTTCAACTATCAGTTCATCGTGAACCTGAAGAATAAGTCTTGCATTTGGTAATTCTCTTTCAAGACGGTCATAAACCTTTATCATTGCAATTTTAATAATGTCTGCCGCTGTGCCTTGTATCGGGGCATTTCTTGCAACACGCTCACCGAAAGCGCGAAGCATATGGTTTGATGCAGATAATTCGGGAAGATAACGTCTGCGACCGAAAAGGGTGGAAACATAACCGTTTTCCTTTGCCTGATTTATTACATCAGTCATATACTTGTCAACACCCGGATAGGTTGCAAGATAACTGTTTATATATGCCTCAGCTTCTTTGCGTGTGACATCAATATCCTTTGAAAGCGAGAAAGCTCCAATTCCGTAAATGATACCGAAATTTACTGCCTTTGCGCGGTAACGAAGTGTACTTGTTATCATATCAACCGGCATATTGAAAACCTGTGATGCGGTAAGTGTATGAATATCTGTATCACTGTTAAATGCATTTATCATTGCTGTATCGTTTGCAATAGACGCTAAAACTCTTAATTCGATTTGCGAATAGTCGGCATCGCAAAGAACATAACCTTTTGGAGCTGTAAAGTATTCACGAAGCTTTCTGCCTTCGGCTGTGCGAACAGGGATATTCTGTAAATTAGGCTCTAAAGAGCTTATTCGACCTGTACGGGCTTCGGTCTGATTAAAGGTTGAATGAATTCTTCCATCTGATGATATACTGTTAAGCAGTCCCTCGCAGTATGTGGATTTAAGCTTTGCAAGCTTGCGGTATTCGAGGATTTTTCCAACAACAGGATAGTCATATTGAAGCTTTTCAAGGATTTCCGCGCTTGTGCTGTAACCGTTTTTAGTTTTTTTAGCAGGAGATATCTGCAAATCCTCAAATAAGGCTTTACCCAACTGCTTGGGAGAATTGAGGTTGAATTCATAACCAACATCATCGTATATTTCTTTTTCGATAACGGAAATTCTGCGGCTTAAATCCTCGCCCATATTTTTTAGTCCCTCGCTGTCTGCAAGGAAGCCGATTTTTTCCATTTCACCAAGCACCTTGGCAAGAGGAAGCTCAATATCGTGTAAAAGATTTGCTTGTCCGCT
The DNA here is from genome assembly GCA_045534855.1 of Acutalibacteraceae bacterium. Taxonomy (GTDB): domain Bacteria; phylum Bacillota; class Clostridia; order Oscillospirales; family Acutalibacteraceae; genus UBA737. The sequence goes on along the minus strand of JAZSKL010000182.1, from coordinate 993 downwards.
GTCGTTTAAAGCCTTTTCAAGCTGTGTGCAAACGCTCCAAAGCAATACCGCATTTGTAAGCAACTCATTGCTTTCGCCGTTAATATTAGGAGAAACTGCGTTATATTCTGCTACTAATCTGTCAAGTGCGTATGAAGATGCTGAAGGATTGCAGAGATAGCCTGCAAGCATAGCGTCAAAAACTACATTCTTGCAATCAGGGAATTGCTTTGATAGATTTTTATAATCATAAACTCTTTTTTCTATTTTTTCGTTATTGAGGATTTCTTCAAAATATTCTTTGTCGCAACCGAAAACCTTGTTGCCGCTTAAAATTGCAAAACCGCTTTCATCCGTGTATAAAACAGCACTTTCAGAAACTTCGGAGTTATTTTCAGCAACATTTATTGTATAATTATTTTTTGCTTCTTGAGTAGGTGTTACACCTGTATTTGGCGTAATACCCATTTTTTCCATAAGCTTAAAAAATTCAAGCTCGGTCATAAGTCTTGCAAGCTCATTATCGTTACGCGGTGCTATTTTGTAATTGGAAATAACCGTATCGATAGGTGCGTTTTTGCAAATTGTACCTAAATAGAGACTTAAAAATGCCTGTTCTTTTCCGTCACGAAGCTTGTTTCGAACGCCGTCTTTGATTTCAAGCTCGTCAATATGCTCATAGATGTAATCGATTGTATGATAACGGCTGATAAGGTCGGTAGCAGTTTTTTCACCAACGCCTGCAACTCCCGGAATATTATCCGAGCTATCGCCCATAAGAGCCTTTAAATGTATCATTTCATCGGGTGTTAAACCGTATTTTTCAAAAAGTGAACTCGGAGTGTAATCGATAATTTCGGGTCTGCCCATTTTTGTAGCTGTAAGCAAAACGCGGGTATTATCGGATACAAGCTGTAATGAATCGCGGTCACCGGTAGCTATAACACATTCATTATTGCTGTTTTCAGCAGAATAGGCAAGGGTGCCTAAAATATCATCCGCTTCATAACCCTC